>JALZAP010000042.1 GCA_030948245.1 Candidatus Dormiibacterota bacterium
GTGGAGGGCCTGGTACTCGAGCAGCTCGGTCTGCGCCTTACGGTCGCTGATGTCCTCCAGCATCCCGATGAGGTAGAGGGGCTCCCGATCGGCGCCGCGAACGAGGGAGAGGTTGACCGAGCCCCAGCGCTGGGCGCCGTCGCGGCGCCGAACCGGGAGCTCGGCGGTGTAGTGGTCGCGGTCGCCTTTCAGGAAGTCGCGGATCAGGTCCAGCTCGCCGCCACCCGGCGTCTGCAGCACCAGGTCGAAGCGAAGGCCCAACAACTGTCCGTCCGGATAACCGAGCATCGTTCGGAGCGACAGGTTGGCCTCCTGGATCTTTCCCTCCAGGTCGACCCGCGCCAGCCCGATCGGAGCCTGGTCGAAGATCGTGCGCAGCTTCAGCTCGCTCTCCGCCAGCTGGTCCTGGACCCGCTTCCGCTCGCTGACGTCGGCCGCGATCACGAGCCGCGCGTCGAGGCCGTCGAACTCGAGCTTGTGGGAGCTCACCTCGACCGCGATGATGTCGCCGTTGCGCCGCCGGTGCCGCCAGGGTCCGCTGTAGGCGTCGTCCGCGCCGCGCGCATCGGCCATCCGGGCCAGCTCCTCGGGAGGCTGGATCACGTCCGCCGACATCGCCAGGAACTCCTGCCGGGTGTAGCCGTAGCGCTCGACAGCGGTGTCGTTGACGGCCAGGAAGCGGTTCGAGCCGGACTCCCGGACCCACATCGCTTCCGGGTTGCGGTCGAAGAGGAGCCGGTACTTCGCCTCGCTCTCGGCGAGCTTCTGCTCGGCTGCCTTTCGGTCGGTTATGTCGATGAAGCTGGAGACGACCTGGAGCGCGCTGCCGTCGGGATTGAAGACCGGGATGGTGTCGATCTGGACCCATTTCACATCGCCGGTCCGGCGCTTGACGCCGAGCACCTGGCGCGCCTTCGCCTTCCCCGACCGGATCGCGTTCATGGTCGGTCGCTGGGAGAGCGGCACCGGCTTGCCGTCCTCCGCGATGGCTTCCCACAGGCTGCCCGTCTTGCGACCCTTCATCTCCGCCAAGGTCCAACCCAGGATCTCCTCGGCGGGTGAGTTGGCGTCGACGACCCGGCCCTTCGCATCCTGGACCAAGACGCCGCAGGCGACCATCTCATAGAGGTAGCGGAAGCGCTCCTCCGAGGCTGCCAGCTCCCCGACCAGGTTGCGCTCCCGGGTGATGTCGGAGAACACGACCAGGGCTCCCGTGAGCACCCCGTCGGCGTTGTGAAGCGGTACCGCCGAGGACTCCAGCCAGATGTCCGGAACGCCCTCCCGCTGGACGATCGACTCGACCCGGCTGACCGATTCGCCGCGGAGGGCCCGGGCCATCGCGAGCTTACGCCGCGGGATGGGCTGGCGGGTGGTCGGGTCGAGGATCGTGTAGGCGCCGATGCCCCCACTGATGTCGGCGGCCGGCGTCCCGCCGCCCATCATCGCGTTCCCGGCGGGGTTCATCAGGACGATGCGCCCCTCGAGGTCGGATACATACACCCCGTCCGGGATGTGATCGATGACAGCCGCCAGCTCGGCGCTCCGAGACGCCGCCTCGATCGCCAGGCGCCGCTCCCGCTCGTGGGTGCGAACGTTGTCGACTATCGTCGCGGCGTAGCCGGCGACCGCCTCAGCGAGCTGCACCTGCTCGGTCATCGGGTCGAGAGGCTGCCGCCAGCCGAGAATCAGGACGCCGACCTGCTTGTCGCCCTCACGGAGCGGGGTGCCGATCGCGCTCCGGCCGCCCTCCGCCCGGTGGATCGGGTGCTCGGCGGGGTCGATCGCTCCCAGCGCGATCGCTCTCCGCTCCGCCATCACCTGCGCCGGGTGGTCGTCGGTCGACGAGCGGGCCCCGCTCCTCCAGATCGCCGACCGGGTGCCGTGATGACCCTTGACCTCCAGCTCTCCGCCCGCATTGAGGATGAGGACCACCGCGTAGTCGGCCCCGACCAGCTTGCAGGCCTGTTCGGCGATCATCGCGGTCGCCCGCTCGGTGTCCGCCTGGCCGGCGCCCTGACGGACAAGCTCGGCAAGTGCCTCCGCCTCCCGCCGCCGGCGCTCCGACTCGTGGTAGAGGCGGGCAGCCTCCAGCGCGGGGCCGACCTGGGCCGCCAGGAGGGTGAGCAACTGCACCTCCTGCCGCGTGTAATGGCGGTCGGCCGCGGTCGCCACCCCGAGCGCTCCGAGCGCCTGCTCGCGGGCCATGACCGGCACGCCGAGCGCAGACTTGATGCCCTCCCTCACCGCCCATTCGACCGTGCGCGGGGCCTGGTCGTAGTTCTCGATGGTGGCCGGCTCCTGGCGTTCGAAGGCCTGGCCGAGGGCGCCGTCGCCGATTGCGATCCGCTCGGCGGCCGCGTCGGCGGCTGGGATCGAGGCGAGCAGCCGGAGGCTGCCGGTGGCCGGGTCCCACCAGCGGAGCGTCGCGCTCTCCGACTTCAACAGCTGACGGGCGCGGTCGACCACCAGACGGCCGAGCTCGGCGAGGTCGCGCAGCCCGCCGGCCGCGATCGCCACCTCGTGGAGGGCCCGGAAGTTGTGGGCCTGCTCGATCGTCTCCTGGGCGAGCCGGGCCGCCTCCAGGGCGGGCGCAACCTGGGCGGCGAGGAGCATCAGCAGCTGTTCCTCGTCCGACGTCCAGAGCCGCGTCCGGCGGTTGAAGACGCCGAGCGAGCCGACCGCCCTGTGGGAGACCATGAGCGGCACTGCCAGTCCGCTTTCGATGCCCCGTCTGAGCGAGGAGGGGAGCGCATGCGGCCAGGAGCGGTAATCGTCGACGCGGACTGGCGTGGCCTCCGCGAAGGCGCGCCCGGCAGCGCCCTCACCGGGGTTGAAGGGGGGCTCGGGGCCATCCTCGTCGGGGTCGTTGTGGGCAAGGGTGTTGAGCGTCCCGTCGTCCGCGACGAACCAGTAGAGCGTGGCCGCGTCGGCCTCCAGTAGGTCGCGGGCGCGGTCGACGACCAGGGCAGCGAGTGCGCTCGGGTCGCGGAGTCCGGCGGCCGCCACCGCCACCTCGTGCAGGGCCTGGAATGCGCGGGTGGGAGTCTGCATGTCATTCCCTGCGGCTCGAGGGTCAGCGGCAGTATACGCATGCGCGCACGTGGAGCCAATCCGTACGCGGCGCGAATTGGACAGCGCGTCCATGCCCGCCGGGAGGCCTATAGTCGAGCTCGATGCCACGGCAGGCCATCGCGTCCAACCTGGGTCCACTCTTACCGCGTTCTCTGATGACCCTCATCGAGGGCCGCCGGACGGGCCTCGCCCGGCACATGGCGCGGGCCGTGGTCAGCGAGATCCGATGGGACGCGTCGACTGGTGCGCCGCCTTCGGCCGCCGCAATCGCGAAAGCGTGCGAGGCGGGCCTCGACCTCTTCCTCGCAACCGCCCGTGACGCGCGGGCGCCGACCGCGGAGGAGCTTCGCCGGGTTGCGCAGCTGGGCGTTCACCAGGCCCGCGGCTCGCAGTCGGTGGAGCCCGTCCTAGCCGCCTACCGCGTCGCCGCAAAGGTCGCCTGGCGTGCCATCCTGACCGCCTGGCGAGAGACCCGCCAGGCGGATCCCGAGGCGATGGTGGTCACCGCCGACTACGTGTTCACCGCCCTCGACCAGGTGGCCGCCGAGGTGACGCGCACCTACCTCTCGGCACGGGAGCAGCACCTGCATAGGGGCACCCGGGCGCGGACGCGCTTTTTCCACGCCTTGATCAGCGACACCTTCGACTCCGAGCTCGCGCTCCAGAAACAGGCACTGGCGCTCAACGTGCAGCTGGCAGGCGGCTACCGGGCGATCGTCCTCACCCTCCTCCAGGGCAAGGCGCAGGCCGAGCGGGGCGCGGAGATGCTGCTCGAGGCGACCAGCTCGGTCGAGCTGCCGGCTCTCTGTTTGACGCACGTCGCCGACCCCACGACCCTGCTCGTGCTCTGGCCTGACGGAGGCCCCCCCGCCGAGGCGATGATCGCCCAGCTGCAGGCGGAGTGCGACCTCCGCTGGAGCGGCCGCGCAAGGCCCATCGTGCGAGCGGGCCTGGGCAGCTTCCATCCCGGTCTGCACGGTGTGTCCCGCTCCTACCTCGAGGCGCAGCAGGCGATCGACCTCGGCCGCCGGCTTCGGCCGGAGGGTGGCGCGCACGATTACGAGGAGGTCCTGCCCTACATCGTGATGACGCAGAACCCGCTCCTCGCCGAGCGCTACGTCCGCCACCACCTGGGGTCTCTGCTGGAGGCCGATAACCGGGGCGCGGGGCAGCTGCTGCCGACGCTCGAAGCGTTCCTCGCCAACGGCTCCGTGAAGGAGGCCGCGGAAGCGCTCCACCTGCACCGCCACACCGTCATCTACCGGCTCGACAAGCTGCGCGAGAGCCTCGGTTTCAACCTCGGCGACCCCTATGTGCGTCACCGCCTGCAGATGGCGCTGGACCTGCGGCGACTGCTCTGAAGACGCGCTGCTCCCCCAAGAAACCCAAGAACCCTTTGGCCACGGTGTCCCAAGGTTGCTGTTATTTTTCCTGCACGGGGGAGGTGTGATCCGGCTCCGAGAGGGCTAACCTTTTGGACGATGAGTACAAGCAACGGGGTGCGCGTGGCGGTTACCGGGATGGGCTTCGTGACGCCCATCGGCCATGACACCGAAACCGTCTGGTCAAACCTGATCGAGGGCGTCTCCGGAGTCGGCCCGATCACTCGCTTCGACACCGCGCAACACAGTGCCAAGATCGCGGCCGAGGTCAAGAACTTCGACGCCGCCGACTACATGGATCGGAAGACGGCGCGCAACATCGGCCGCTTCTGCCAGTTCGCGCTCGCCGCGTCGAAGATGGCGGTCGAGCAGTCCGGCCTGGTGCCCGCCGACATGGACCCCGACGACGTCGGCGTCATCGTCTCCACCGCGATCGGCGGGATGGAGGAGATCGAGAAGAACCAGACCATCCTGCTCGAGCGCGGCGTGCGCCGAGTCAGCCCTTTCACGGTGCCGATGATGATTCCCGACATGGGGTCCGGCATCGTCGCCATGCACCTGAAGGCAGGCGGACCGAACTACTCGGTGGTGAGCGCCTGCGCGTCAAGCGCGCATGGCATCGGCGAGGCTGCCGAGATCATCAAACGGGGTGACGCGGTCGCGATGATCGCCGGCGGCACCGAGGCGACCATCACGCCGCTCACGCTCGGCGCTTTCTGCCAGATCAAGGCGGTGAGCGAGCGTAACGACGAGCCGGAGAAGGCGTGCCGGCCGTTCGACCTCGGCCGCGACGGCTTCGTGATGGGCGAGGGCGCGGTGATGATGGTGCTGGAGGAATACGAGCACGCGCGCAAGCGCGGCGCCCGGATCCTGGGCGAGATCGTCGGTTACGGTGCCAGCGCCGACATGTACCACTACGTCGCACCACATCCCGAGGGCGCGGGCGCTGCACGGGCGATGAAGAAGGCTCTCCAGCGGGCGGGCATCGAGCGCGAGCAGGTCGGCTACATCAACGCCCATGGAACCTCCACCAAGGTCGGCGACATCGCCGAGACGAAGGCCATCAAGGAGGTCTTCGGCGAGCATGCCCAGAAGCTGGCCATCAGCTCGACCAAGTCGGTGCACGCGCACCTGCTCGGCGGCGCCGGCGCCATCGAGGCGGCGGCCACGATGCTCGCGATCGGGCGGGGGATGCTCCCGCCGACGATCAACCTCGATGACCAGGACCCCGAGTGCGACCTCGACTACGTGCCCAACAAGGCGCGCAAGGCCGACGTCGAGTATGCCCTTTCCAATTCGTTCGGCTTCGGCGGCCACAACGCGACGCTGGTGATCCGGCGTCCGGATCCCAACTAGGACAGGTGAAGAACGACGTGAGCAAAGAACTGGACTTCAAGGAGCTGCAGCAGCTCGCCGCCGAAATCCTTGGCATCGACGCCAACGATGTGCAGCTCGACAAGAGCTTCGCGAAGGACCTCGCGGCCGACTCGCTCGACCTCGTCGAGCTGATCGCGGCGGTCGAGGACAGGTACGACGTCGAGCTCTCCGAGGAGCGGCTGGAGACGATGAAGAGCATCGGTCAGCTCTGGACCTTCCTCGAGGAGGAGGGTTCGGCGCGCGGAGCCTCCGCTGAGCACCCCGAACAGGGGGGACGTCCTCCCTCAGAAAAAGACGAGTCGAAGAGGAAGCAGGAGGCCTGATGGCTACTTCCGCCGCTCCACGTGTCCGTTCCGACGCTCTTCCCCTGCGCACCTTCAAGTCGCAGGGCCGCGCCAGCGCCATTTATGGAGTCGGCGTGTACGCGCCCGAGCAGCTGCTCTCCAACTTCGACCTGGAGAAGATGTTCGACACATCCGACCAGTGGATAACGGAGCGCACCGGGATCCGTACCCGGCACATCGCCGAGGCCGGGACACGCACCCTCGACCTTGCCCGCGAGGCCGGCCAGAAGGCGCTCGACGCAGCCGGCATCAGCGCCAAGGATCTCGACATGATCATCGTCGGCACGTCGACCCCGGACGGGCCGTTCCCGAGCATCGCTTGCCGCCTGCAGGATGAGTGGAACGCGCCCGGCGCGTACGCCTACGACCTGCTGGCCGCCTGCACGAGCTTCGTCTACGGCCTCGCCAACGCCGACGCCTTCATCGCGAGCGGGCGCGCCGAAAACGTGCTCGTGATCGGCGCCGAGGTGCTCTCCCGCAACCTTGACTACACGCAGCGGGGAACCGGCACCGCCGTCATCTTCGGCGACGGCGCGGGCGCCGCGGTGGTGCGGCCCGCCAGGGGCAGCGCCGGCTTCAAGGCCTGGTGCCTGGGCGGCGACGGCCGCGGCTACGACCAGGTGACCTGCGGCAACGTGCCACTGGGCGCTTATGTGGCCATGGAACCGAAGCCGATCATCAACATGAAGGGCCCCGAGGTCTTCAAATTCGCGGTGGACATCTTCCTCCGCCAGGCCTACGAGGTCTGCAAGACGGCCGGGATCTCGATGGACGAGATCGACCTCTTCGTGCCCCACCAGGCGAACTTCAGGATCATCGACGCGGCCGCTCGCCGGATCGGCCTGCCGATGGAGAAGGTCGCCTGCAACATCGACGAGTACGGCAACACGTCGTCGGCGTCGATCCCCCTCGCGCTCGAGGAGGCGATCCGAGCCGGCCGCGTCCAGTCCGGCGACAAGGTGCTGCTGGCGGGCTTCGGCGCCGGGCTCACGTGGGGGGCGACCCTTCTGGAGTGGGTGTAAGCCTCGCCGGGCCGATAGCCCTTCTCTTCCCCGGCCAGGGCGTGCAGCGGCCCGGCATGGGGCGCAAGATCCACGATCGCTATCCCCCCGCCCAGGCCGCGTTCGAGCGTGCCGAAGAGGTGCTCGGGATGCCCATCCGCAGGCTCTGCTTCGAGGGACCGGAGGAGGAGCTGAATCGCACCGACGTGCTGCAGCCCTGCGTCATGGCCTGCTCCTGGGCCGCCTCCGAGGTCTGGCGGGATTCCCACGGAATGGCCGACGTCAAGGTGATGGCGGGCCATTCGCTCGGTGAGTTCACGGCGCTCGCCGCTGCCGGAGCCGTCTCCTGGGAGGCTGCGCTGCTTCTCGTGAAGGAGCGAGGCGAAATCATGAAGCGGGCCGCGCAAGAGCGGCCGGGCGCGATGATCGCGATCGTCGACCTCGACCAGGCCAAGATCGAGGAGATCCTCGCCGAGGCAGGTAAGAGCGGCAAGCTGTACATGGCCAACCGCAACGCCAACGTCCAGTTCGTCCTCTCCGGTGAGGTACCCGCGGTCCAGGAAGCCGAGCGCCTCGCGCTCGCGGCGGGCGCCCGGCGGGCGCTGATCCTGACCATCCCCCTCGCCGCCCATTCGCCGCTGATGGCGAAGGCGGGGGCGGCGTTCAAGAAGGTCGTCGACCGGCTCAGCATCACGGAGCCGACCTTCCCCATCCTGGCCAACGCGACCGGCAACCCGATCCGAACCGTGGCGGCCATTCGAACCGAGCTCACCAACCACCTGTTGCGGCCGGTCGACTGGATGCGCACCATGCACTCGCTGCAGCGGATGCAGGTCAAGACGGTGGTCGAACTGGGCCCCGGCCGGGTGCTCGCATCGCTGGCCGCCAAGCACATCCGGGGCGTCGACACCTGGAACGCGGAGGAGCTCTTCATCGACTACGTCGACACCCCCCGCGAGGCTCTCGCGTGAGCGCGGAGCTTGCGGACAGAGTCGCCCTCGTCACCGGCGGTGGCAAGGGCATCGGGGCCGCCATCTCCCGCTCGCTCGCCGGGATGGGTGCCAAGGTCCATGTCAACTACCGGTCCGACTCCGCGGCCGCCGAGAAGGTCGCACATGAGATCGACGGCGTGGCAGTCGGCTGCGACGTCAGCGACGGAGCGGCGGTGGAGGCGATGATCAAGTCGATCGGGCGGGTCGACATCCTGGTCAACAACGCGGGCGCGGTGCGCGACAAGCTGCTCCTCCGGATGACCGAGGCGGACTGGAACGACATCATCGCCACCGACCTCACCGCCGCCTTCCACACGACCAAGGCGACCCTCGCCGGCGGCATGCTCCGTAACCGCTGGGGCCGGATCGTCAACATGAGCTCGGTGGTCGGCATCACCGGCAACCCGGGCCAGGCAAACTACGCCGCGGCCAAGGCCGGGCTGATCGGTTTCACCAAGGCGATCGCGAAAGAGGTCGGCTCGCGCGGGATCACCGTCAATGCGGTCGCGCCAGGCTACGTCCGTACCGAGCTGACCGGCAACTCGCTTACTGATGAGATGGTGGCCGAGTTGGTCAAGCTCACGCCCCTCCAGCGGGAGGGGACCGCGGAGGACGTCGCCGCGGCGGTGGCTTTCCTCTGCTCACCGGTGGCCGGCTTCATCACCGCCCACACCCTGGTCGTGGACGGAGGACTCAGTGTCTGACGTGCTCACCCTGACGCCGCCCTGGCAGGACGTGCCTCTCGCCGGCGGTCCTTTGCCCGAGATCGAGCTTCCCAGCAACTGCCCAGGGTGCGGAGTCAGCCTCGACCGGGAGGAGCTCGCCGCGCACGTCTACGTCTGCGACTGCGGCCATCACTTCCAGCTCCGGGCCAACTCCTGGATCGCGCTCCTCGCCGATGGCGACACCTGGAACGAGCGCTGGTCGGACGTGCGGCCGCATGACCTGCTCGACTGGAAGATGCCCAAGCCCTACCACCTGACCATCGAGCAGGCGCGGGAGGACGGGCTGAACGAGGCGGTGCGAACGGGCACGGCGCTGCTCGGCAGCCGGCCGGTGTGGCTCGGCGTCTTCGACTTCCGCTTCGTCGGCGGGACACTCAGCATCGTCGCCGGCGAGCGGCTCGCTCGCGGGCTCGAGGCGGCCGCATCCGAAAGGCTGCCCTACATCCTCGTCGCGGCCTCCGGCGGCGCCCGGATGCAGGAGGGTGTGCTCGCCCTGATGCAGATGGCGAAGGCCAACGCC
>JALZAP010000043.1 GCA_030948245.1 Candidatus Dormiibacterota bacterium
GGCCCCAACAGGTCGATCAGCAGGTTGAGAGAGGCCATCGAAAGGCAGTTGCCGAGGGTTCGGGCGATCGGGATCCCGAAGCGTGCGCTGGGCGAGCCGACCCTGATGTCGCAGGCGGCCGCGATCGCGAAACCACCGCCCGTGCAGGCGCCCCGGACGGCCGCGATCGTCGGGATTCGCACCTCCGCCAATGAACCGATCTCGCGCTCCATCCGCGCCTCGTAGTCGACCGCGTCCTGCTCGGTCCGGAACTCGCGGAACTGGCCGATGTCGGTGCCGGCGACGAACGCCTTGTCCCCGGCCCCGGTGAGGACGAGGCAGCGGAGGGAGTCGTCGGTGTTGGCCTCCCGGGCGATCTCGCCCAGCCGGTCGTACATCGCGAAGGTCATCGCGTTGCGCGCCTGGGGCCGGTTGAAGGTGAGCCAGAGGACGTCACCCCTGCGGTCCTCGATGAGGTCGGCTATTTGAGTAGCGATCGCTGCACCTTGCCCATCGCATTGCGGGGGAGCTGTTCGACATAGCGGACCGTGCGGGGGCATTTGAACTTGGCCAGCCGCTCTTGCGCGAAGGCGATCAGGTCTTCTGCCGCCGGCGGGGTGCCGGCCGGCACGACGAAGGCGGTGACCTCCTCGCCCCAGCTTTCACTCGGGAGTCCCACCACCGCGACCTCGGCCACGCCGGGGTGCGCTTCGAGGACCAGCTCCACCTCTCGAGGGTAGACGTTGAATCCACCCGAGATGATCAGCTCCTTGAGCCGCCCTCTGATCGCCAGCGAGCCCTCGCGGTCGATCTCGCCGACGTCACCGGTCCGGAACCAGCCGTCCTCGAACGACTCCTCGGTGGCGCTCGGGTTCCGCCAGTAGCCGCTGAAGACCTGGCCGCCCTTCAGCTGGATCTCATCCGCCTCGCCCAGGCGCACCTCGACGCCGGCGAAGGGATAGCCGACCCGGCCAGGGCGGCGCGGCCCCTCGTAGGGGTTGGACACCACGATGCCGCCCTCCGTGATCCCGTAGCGCTCGAGGGGCGGCTGGCCGAGGAGGCGCGCGCAGCGCTTGAAGAGCTCGGGAGGCAGCGGCGCTGAACCGCTCACGAAAAGGCGGACCCCGGAGAGGTCGGTGGGGTGTTCCTCGAGGTGGTCGCAGAGCCGCTGGTACATCGCCGGGACGCCGAAGAAGAGGGTTCCCCCGGCCTCCAGCTCGGCCACCACCCGGGCCGGGTCGAAGGCGATCAGTGTCATCTCGCACCCCGTCAAGAGGCTGCCATGGAGGCCCATGGCGAGGCCGTGGACGTGGAACAGGGGCAGGGCGTGGACGAGGGTATCGGCCGCCGTCCAGCGCCAGGCTTCGATCGCTCCTCTGGTCTGGGCGAGAAGGTTGCCATGGTCGAGGAGCGCACCCTTCGGCCGGCCGGTGGTCCCCGAGGTGTAGATGATCAGGGCCGGGCTGTTCGCGTTGAGCGGCGGCATCGGAGGCGGTTCGTCAAGCGGCAGGTCGCCGAGGGGAACGACCGGGAGCATTCCCTCGATCAAGCCGGCGCGCTCCGCGTCGGCAAGGACGAGGGCCGGTTCGGAATCGCCCAGGATGTGCTCGACCTCGGCCGACTTGTACGCGGGGTTGAGGGGGACCATGACCGCCCCGAGCCGGAGGCCGCCCAGGAAGGCGAGGATCCATTCCACCGAGTTGGCGGCATAGAGCCCGACCCGGTCGCCCTGGCGGACGCCCAGCTTCGCCAGCCCGCCGGCCGCAGCCGCCGAACGCTCCCGGAGCTCGGTCCGGCCGAGGCCGGCGACCGTGCCGCCGCCGGGCGCCAGCAGGGCCTCCGGGAGGTTCCCCTCGCGCAGGCGCCGGCGGACCTCCTCGACCTGCCCGATCACCGCAGCCTGATCACCTCGGTGCTGACATTAGCAACGACCGCCTCGGCCGCCCGCGCCTCGATGAACGTCAACACCCGGGCGAGGATCTCGTCGGCGTGGCGGGCGTCGTTGCTGACGCAGGCAACCGCCAGCTCGGCGATCTGCCAGCGGTTGCCATCGCCGACCTCCGCGGCGGCGACCGAGAACTCGTTCCGAACCCGCTTCAGGAGGCCGGCGACGACCTGCCGCTTCGCCTTCAGCGAGCCGCTCTTGGGCAGATGCAGGACCACCCGGAGTACTCCGATGTTCACGATCGATAACCTAGCTTGCGATGAACCTCAACCAAGCGCTCGACACCGCCCGCGAGTCTCAAGCCCAGGCCGAGTCCGACTACTTCGAGCTCCTCCGGATCCCCAGCGTCAGCGCCCTGAGCCGGCATTCGGGTGATTGCCGGCGGGCGGCCGAATACCTGGTCGGTCACTTCCGCCGGATCGGCTTCGAATCCTCGCTGGTCGAAGGCGACGGCCATCCAACGGTTCGGGCCGACTGGCTGGGAGCGCCCGGCAAGCCGCTGCTGACCATCTACGGCCACTACGACGTTCAGCCGCCGGACCCGGTCGAGCAGTGGATCTCGCCTCCGTTCGAGCCGACCGTCCGTGATGGCAACGTCTACGCCCGCGGCGCCGCCGACAGCAAGGGCAACCACTTCGCCTGCCTCAAGGCAGCGGAATACGCGATGGCCGCCGGCGGGCCGGCCGTCAACTTGCGCTTCCTGATCGAGGGCGAGGAGGAAGGAGACAGCAAGGTCCTGCCGGCTTTTCTCGAAAGGGAAGCGGCAAACCTAAAGACCGACTTCGTGCTGATCGACGACGGCGGCTTCGCGGTCGACGGACACCCCGCCTTGATCACCGGCCTGCGCGGGATCGTCTACACCGAGATCGAGGTGACCGGGCCCGCCGTCGACCTCCATTCCGGAGGCTACGGCGGCGTGGCTTCCAACCCTTTCAACACGCTGGGCCACGTCATCGCCGGCTTGAAAGGACGCGACGGCCGGGTCAATGTGCCCGGTTTCTATGACGCGGTCCGCAAGCCGGACGCCGAGGAGCTCGCGTCATGGGAGCGGATCGGCATCACCGAGCAGGTGATCCTCGGGGAGGTTGGCACGGCGGCCCTCGAGGGTGAGCTCGAGTACCCGGTCCTGGAGCGGATGTGGGCGCGTCCCACGCTCGACGTCCACGGCGTGATGGGTGGCTTCACCGACGAAGGCACCAAGACCGTCATCCCCTCCCGAGCGACCGCCAAGGTCTCCATGCGGCTGGTGCCGTTCCAGGACCCGGCCCTGGTCTTCGCGAGCTTCGCCAACTTCTGCGAGTCCCTCGCGACACCCGGCACCGTGGTGAAGGTTCGCCAGGTCGGAGTGCCCGCTCCACCGGTCCTCTGCGGGACCGACCACGCCGGCGCGAGGGCCGCGGGAGCCGCCTTCGAAGCGGTTTGGGGAACTCCCATCACGTACACCCGGTCGGGAGGCTCCATACCCGTCTCGGTGGACTTCCAGCGCGCTCTCGGCGCACCGCTGATCATCACCGGTTTCAACCAGGTCGACGATCGCGCGCACAGCCCCAACGAGAACATGTCGCTGCTCTACTTCCACCGCGGGGTGGAGTTCATGCTCCACTACTTCGACGAGCTGTCGCGTGTCTGAATCTGCTCTGGCGCTCGCCCGCCAGGGTCGTGCAGAGGCGGAGGCCGACTTCGCCGAAGAGCTCGCTATCCCCAGCGTGGGCACCCTCAGCCGCCACGCCGCCGATTGCAGGCGGAATGCGGAGTGGCTCGTCGAGCGGCTGGGGTCGATGGGCATGGAGGCTTCCCTCTACGAGCACGGCGGCGGCCACCCGACGGTGCGGGCCGACTGGCTGGGCGCGCCGGGCAAGCCGCTGCTGACGATCTACGGCCATTACGACGTCCAGCCGCCCGACCCCCTCGACGAGTGGGTCTCACCACCCTTCGAACCGGCGATCCGGGACGGGTCGATCTTCGCGCGGGGCGCCTGCGACAACAAGGGCCAGCACCTCTCCTCGCTGAAGGCGGCCGAGTACGCCTTCGCAGCGGGCGGTCCGCCGCTCAATCTCCGTTTCCTGATCGAGGGCGAGGAGGAGGGCGGCGGGGAGGTCCTGCCGCACCTCCTGGAGACGCACGCCGAGGAGCTGCGGAGCGACTTCATCTTCATCCACGACGGCACCCTGCTCCAGCTCCTGACCGGCCTCCGCGGCAACCTCTACACCGAGATCGAGGTGACCGGCGCTGCGATCGACCTCCATTCGGGGGCCTTCGGCGGGCTCGTTCCCAACCCCTTCAACACCCTCGCCCAAATCCTGGCCGGGCTCAAGGACCGCAATGGCAGGATCGGCATCCCGAGCTTCTATGACACGGTGCGCGACCCGAGCCGCGAGGAGGTCGCCGGCTGGCAGCAGCTGCCCTACGACGAGGACTTGATCCGCCGCGTGACCGGTGCCCCGGCCCTCGAGGGCGAGGCCGGCTACGGCATCTTCGAACGCAACTTCTCACGGCCGACGCTTGACGTCCACGGAATCATGGGCGGCTTCACCGATGAAGGCAGCAAGACCGTAATCCCGGCGAAGGCGACCGCCAAGGTGAGCATGCGGCTGGTTCCCGACCAGGACCCGGTGGCAATCCTCGCGTCGATGACCGAATTCGTGGCCGGCCTCGCCACGCCCGGCACCCGGACCCGGGTAAGGAGCTTGGGGGAGCCATCCTGGCCGGTCCTTCTCGATTCGGGACCCCAGGTCATCGGCGCCGCCTCCCGCGCCTTCGAAGCGTCCTTCGGGCGCGCTCCCTACCTGGTGCGGGCGGGCTATTCGATCCCGGTCCTCACCGACTTCGCCGCCCAGCTGCCCGATGCCCGGATCTTCGTCACCGGCTTCAGCACCGAGGACGATGGCGCCCATTCACCGAACGAGAAGATGTCGCTCGCGAACTTCCACCGGGGCACCGAGATGGTGCTCCACCTGATGGAGGAGTTGGCCGGCTAGTCCTGCTTCTCCACTTCCGGCGCCGCGTCGATGTCCAGGCTCTGCTTCTCGACGTCCGGCGCCGGACCGGTGTCCGCAGGCGGCGGCGTTCGCCTCAGCCGGAGCATCACGTAGATGCTCAGCAGCACTCCGATCAAAAGCGGCCAGCCGCCGAAGCTGCTCCAGGCGGGCGGGTTGGAGCCGGCGATCACATTCAGGATGTTGATCGAGATCAGGGCCAGGCCGAGGGCATAGAGCAGCAGGGCGATGCCGGCAAGACGGGCGACGCCCGGCGGGTACTCGACGATCAGACCACGCCGCCGGCGGGTCAGGCCGTGGTACAGGAACCGTGGTTGCTGCGGCACGTTGTCGAAGTAGGCGAGGCGGGCGCCCAACGCCGCGATCCCGAACAGGACCAGGCCGATGACGAGCTGGATACCAAGCACTGGACACGTAAGGTAAACCTCTGCGAGCCCGGCCGATAAGCTGGAGCCCGTGCTCGATGACGCATTGCGACGCGCGAAGGATGGTCGAGGGGAGGCCGAGGCCGACTTCGTCGAGTTCCTGAAGATCCCGAGCGTGAGCTCACTGCCCGCACACGACGCTGACACGCGGCGGGCCTGCGATTGGACCGCGGAGCGGCTGCGCCGGATGGGCATGACGGTGGAGGTGGCCGAGGTCCCCGGCGGCCGCCACCCGGTGATAAGCGCCGAATGGCTCGGCCGGCCTGGCAAGCCGACGCTCGCCATCTACGGCCACTACGACGTCCAGCCGCCGGATCCTCTCGAGGAGTGGCTGACGCCGCCTTTCGAACCGACCATCCGGGACGGCCGCGTCTACGCGCGGGGGGCGTGTGACAACAAGGGCCAGGTGCTGGCCGGCATCAAAGCCGCCGAGCACGCCTTCGCGACCGGCGGGCCGCCCCTCAACCTGCGCTTCCTGGTCGAGGGCGAGGAGGAGATCAGCGGGCCGTCGCTGCCCCGGTTCCTGCGCGAGAACGCGGCTCGGATCCCGAGCGACTACGTCCTCATCGCCGACGGCGAGTTCACCGCACCGGGGCTGCCCAACCTCCTCACCGGCCTGCGCGGGCTTCTTTACACCGAGATCTTGGCGGAGGGCGCCGCAGCGGACCTCCATTCAGGGATCTTCGGCGGCGTCGCGCCGAACCCGCTCAACACGCTCGCCCACGTCATAGCCGCTCTCAAGGAGACGGACGGCCGGATCACCATCCCCGGCTTCTACGACGACGTCGTCCCGCCGATGGCGGAGGAGGTCGCCTCCTGGGACCGGTTCAAGGACGAGGCCACCCTGAAGCGGCTGATGGGCGTCAGGGCGCTGGAGGGGGAGGAGGAGTTCTCCCCCGCAGTGCGAACCTGGGGGCGCCCGACCCTCGACGTCCACGGCATCGTGGGGGGCTTCATCGGGCAGGGCTCCAAGACGGTGATCCCTGCTCGTGCCAAGGCGAAGGTAAGCATGCGGCTGGTTCCCCATCAGGATCCGGACAAGATCCACGACTCGTTGGCGACCTATCTCAAGGGCCTCGAGACACCCGGCGTGAAACTCACCCTGGCCACCCTCGGCAAGGCGGTGCCGGTGCTGGCGGGCGTCGACCATCCCGGTATCGCTGCGGCCCGGATGGCGTTCGTCAAGTCCTACGGCGCCGAGCCGGTGCTGGTCCGCGAAGGCGGCTCGGTGCCTGTGACGGTGGACTTCCAGGAGGCGCTCAAGCCGATGCTGATGCTGACCGGCTTCGGCCTGCCCGACGACTCCCTCCACTCACCGAACGAGAAGATGGACCTCGAGCAGTACCACCTGGGAACCGAGATGGTCCTCCACCTGATGGAGGAGCTGGTTGCCGGCGGCTGAGCTGGCCGACCTCGCCCGCGAGATGAAGGCGGTGGCGCTGTTGGAGGGCGACTTCGTCCTCCGCTCCGGCAAGCGCTCCCGCTACTACTTCGACAAGTACCTGTTCGAGTGCGAGCCGGCAATCCTGCGCCGGCTTGGCGAGGAGCTCGCACGACTGGTTCCCTCCGGCACCCAGCGGCTCGCCTGCCCGGAGCTGGGTGCGGTGCTGCTCGGTGGGGCTGTTTCGATGGAGATGGGCATCCCGATGTGCATCGTCCGGAAGGAGGCCAAGGACTACGGCACCTCACGCGGCATCGAGGGAAAGCTGCTGCCCGGCGAGAAGGTCTGCCTTGTCGAAGACGTCCTCACGACCGGTGGGGCTGCCCTGGCGGCCGCGGCGAAGGTTCGCGCCGCCGGCGGCCAGATCGTCGGCGTGGTCGGCGTGCTCGACCGCGAGGAGGGCGCCGCCGAGAACCTTGCCGCGGCGGGCATCAGGTTTCTTCCGCTGCTCAGGCGCGCCGACGTAATCCCGGCGTGATAATCGCGGGGGGAACCGTCCACACCCCCGACGGACCCCGCGAGGCAGACGTCCACGTCAGCGGCGGGAAGATCGAGAAGCTCGAGCCGTGGGCGCATCCGAGCGGGCCTGAGGTCGTCGACGCCACTGGGCTCTGGGTCCTGCCGGGCGCGATCGACGCCCACGTCCATGGCCGCGACCCAGGCTTCCCCGACAAGGAGGACTTCGCCAGCCTGACCGCCGCTGCGGCGGCCGGCGGCGTCACGACCGTCCTCGACATGCCCAACACGCTGCCCGGCGTCGCCGACGCCGCGGTCTTTGCCGCCAAGCGGGAAGCGATCGCGGCCAAGGCATTGGTCGACTACGGTCTGTGGGCGCTGCTCCGCTCCTCGACGAGCGAGGACCAGGTCGGCGAGCTGGCAGCGGCGGGCGCGATCGGGTTCAAGGCCTACCTCGGCTACGCCGTCCGCCGGAGCACCGGACAGGTCCTCTACACGCCTGGAGCGGCGGACGCGGACCTCGAGCCGCCCGCCAGCTATGGGACGATCGCCCGCCTCGGCGCTGCGCTCGCCGCGACCCGCCTTCCGATCGCCGCCCACGCCGAGGACCCCTCGATCCTGCTCGCCAGCACGACCCGGGTGGAGGACTACGCCGACCTGCTGGCCTCGCGGCCGGCGGTCGCCGAAAGCGTGGCTGTCTCGGCCCTGGGCGCCCTGTCGCTGGCCCTCGACCTTCGCATCCACGTCGTCCACCTCTCCAGCCGGGCGGGGCTGGTCGCGGCGGTTGCGGCTCGCCAGGACAGGACGCTGCTGTCCCTCGAGACCTGCCCCCAGTACCTCTGGCTCACCGAGGCCGACTACACCCGGCTCGGACCGGTGATGAAGATGTACCCGCTCATCAAGACCGTAACCGACCGGGAGGAGCTCAGGGCAGCGCTCTTCCGTGGCGAGATCGACATCGTGGCGACCGACCACGCGCCCCACACCGAGGACGAGAAGCTTCACCATCCGCTCGCCGAGGCCCACGCCGGCAGCCCCGGCGTGCAGACCCTGCTCCTCAGCTGCCTGGAGCTGGCCCGCCAGCTCGGCGATGCCTGGCGCGCGGTGAACTGGGTCACCGCCAGGCCGGCGATGATCTTCGGCCTCTACCCGCGCAAGGGCGTGATCCAGCCCGGGAGCGACGCCGACCTGGTCCTCGTCGACCCCAACGGGCGGACGAAGGTTCGCTCCGAGGAGATGCTGTCCCGGCAGCGGCTCGGTTCGCTCGACGGCCTTGAGATGGGCTTTGCGATAAAGGCGGTCTACGTCGGCGGCGAACCGCCGCACCCTGGCGGCGGCGAGTTCTTACGCCCGTCGTAGGTACGGATTTGTCCGGAGCTCAGCTTCGAGGCTGGTCGCGGGTCCGTGGCCCGGGTAGACGGCGGTCGTCAGCGGCAGCCGGAGCAGCTTGGTTCCGATGCTGATCATCTGGAGCCGGAGGTCGGAGCCGGGGAGTTCCTTGCCGATGCCGCCGGCCAACAGGGTGTCGCCGGTGAAGAGGTGGTTGGCGACCAGGAAGGAGAGGCTGCCCGGGGTGTGGCCGGGGGTGTGGATGACCCGGATCTTCATCTCGCCGAGTTCGAGCTCGTCGCCCTCAAGGAGATAGCGGTCGGCGGAGCGGAGGAAGAGCTTGGCATCCGCAACGTGCATCGCGGTCTCGCCGCCGATCGCATCTTTGAGCGCGTCCTTGCCGGCAAGGTGGCCGGGGTGGCCGTGGGTGGCCAGGATCCACTTGAGCGTCGCGCTGCCAAGCTGGCCCGCCAGCTTCTCGGCCGGCTCGCCGGCGTCGATGATGGCGGCCTCGTCCCCGGAAAGGAGGACGTACCCGTTCACCTCCTTCTCCAGCCGCGCCTTTACGATGCTGAGCTTGGCCACCTTCGTTACCTGGACACCTCGCCGTCGATTTCCTCTCTAGACCTATGAACGTGGGAAGAAGCCCGCTTCTGCTGCTGGCTGCAATTTTCGCAATTGCCTGCGGCTCGACGCTGCCGGCTCCGGGTCCGAACCCGGGCGGCGCCAGCGGCTCGGGAAGCGCGTTGACATTGCCGGCTGTGAAGTACCGGCTGATCGACCAGCTGGGGACACC
>JALZAP010000325.1:0-1279 GCA_030948245.1 Candidatus Dormiibacterota bacterium
TCACCGCGACCAGCAATACCGCCCGGGGCATGAGCGGCGGCGCGGTGTACGACGACAGCGGGTTCGCATCCACCACCGGCTCGACATACACCAACATCACGATGGCCGGTAACCATGCATTCAACCGCGGCGGCGGCATGTACGTCGCCAACGGGCGGGTCACCGTCACCAACGCCACGGTCACCGCCAACACCGTCGACAACACCAACCTTGACAACAGCTTCGTCGGCTTCGGCGGCGGTTTTGCCCTGGGACGCTCCGGCACTCTCACGGTCAACAACGGCACCGTCAACGCCAACACGGCCACCCGGGCGGGAGGCGGCGTCGGCGTGGTCGACGGCTTTGACACGGTCACCCTGCACAACACCATCGTCTACGGCAACTCCGGATCCGGGGCCACCAATAACTGCGCCATCCGGAGCGGGTCGAGCGGGGCGGTGATCACATCTACCGGCTACAACCTGGCCAACGACCTCACCTGCTTCCTGACCGCCACCGGCGATCGCCAGGGCTCCGCCTTCAACCCCAACCTCGGTGTGCTGCAGGACAACGGCGGCCCCGCCCAGGGCGCGCCCGGCTTCACCAGCCAGGTGCTGACCGAGGCGTTGCCTGGCACCAGCATCGCCGTCGACACGGCGGATCCGACCACCGCCAAGAACCCGGCGACCGACGAACGGCACGTCACCCGGCCGCAGGGCGCGGCCAGCGATGTCGGCGCGTTCGAATTCGTGCCGGTGATCCCAACCCTGCCCCTCGCCGGAGGGCATGAGGCAGTCGGCTGGCGGGTCGAGTTCGCCCTCCTGGCCATCCTCCTGGCCACCTTGGTGGCGGCCATGCTGGTGACCGTGGGCCGTCTCAGCCGGGCGCCGGCGGACCACTCGGAAGGTACCTGACCGCGGGCAAATAGAAAGGGCGGCCGCCGCATGGCGACCGCCCTTTGTGCTGCTGGGATTAAGCGGTCATCGGGGCCACCCCAGCCTGGGCCGGGAACGGCTTGGCCAACGCCAGCTTGAGCACCTCTTCGACGTGCTCGACCTGGACCACCTTGATCTCGTTCAGGATCTCCTCCGGCACCTCGGCAAGGTCCTTGCGGTTCTTGCGCGGCATGATGAAGGTGGTGATGCCGGCGCGGTGCGCCGCCAGCAGCTTCTCCTTGACGCCGCCGATGGGCAGGACCCGGCCACGGAGGGTGACCTCGCCCGTCATCGCCACGTCCTTACGGACCGCCCGGCCGGTGAGGGCCGAGACGATGGCGGTGGTCATCGTGACACCCGCGGAT
>JALZAP010000325.1:1289-2516 GCA_030948245.1 Candidatus Dormiibacterota bacterium
GGCCATCTTTGGGAATCGCGCCGGCGGGCACATGGATGTGGATCGAGTTGTCCTCCAGGCGGGAGCGGTCGACCTCGAAGCGGCCGGCGTGGACCTTGGCGTAGGAGAAGGCGGTGCGAGCCGATTCCTCCATGACCTTGCCCAGCTGCCCGGTGAGGGTGAAGTCGCCCTTGCCCGGGACAACGATGGCCTCCACCGTCATCACGTCGCCGCCGTACTCGCTGACGGCGACACCGGTGACGGCGCCGACCTGGTCCTCGGTCTCAGCCAGCCCGAAGTCGAACCGCGGCGGGCCGAGGATCGTCTCCAGGTCGGCTGGCTTGGGCGCGAACTTCTTGCGGTTGCCCTCGGAGAGCCGGCGCGGCACCTTGCGGGCGATATTGGCGATCTCCCGCTCCAGGTTCCGAACGCCCGCCTCGTGGGTGTACTCCCGGATCAGCCGGCGCAGGGTGGCGTCGGGGATATCCAGGTTCTTCGCCGAGATCGCGTGCTCCTCCATCTGCCGTGGCACCAGGTAGCGCTTGGCGATGTGCAGCTTCTCCTCCTCGGTGTACCCGGGGATGCGGATCAGCTCCATCCGGTCCAGGAGGGCCGGGTGGATCGTGTCGGCGATGTTGGCGGTGGTGATGAAGAGCACCTGCGACAGGTCGTAGGGCACCTCGAGGTAGTGGTCGGAGAACTCGCGGTTCTGCTCGGGGTCAAGAACCTCGAGCAGCGCTGACGCCGGGTCGCCCCGGAAGTCGGCGCCGACCTTGTCGATCTCGTCGAGCATGAAGACCGGGTTCTTGGTGCCGGCCTGGCGCATGCCCTGGATGATGCGGCCGGGCAGCGCGCCGATGTAGGTGCGCCGGTGGCCGCGGATCTCCGCCTCGTCGCGGATGCCGCCGAGCGAGATGCGGACGACCTCACGCCCGAGGGCGCGCGCGATCGACTTGCCGAGCGAGGTCTTGCCCACGCCCGGAGGGCCGACCAGGCAGAGGATCGGCGACCGAGTTGGCCGGAACGCCTTCTCGCCCTCGCGGCGAACGTTGGCGACCCGCTCGCGGACCGCCATGTACTCCACGATGCGCTCCTTGACCTTCTCCAGGCCGTAGTGGTCCTCGTCGAGGATCTCCTGGGCCTGCTTCGGGCTCCAGTCCTTCTCGGGCTCTGGGTCCTTCCACGGAACCGAGACCAGCCAGTCGACGTAGGACCGGAGCATGCCGTGCTCCGGCGCCATCGTGGGCA
>JALZAP010000326.1 GCA_030948245.1 Candidatus Dormiibacterota bacterium
GACGAGCACCAGCCTTCCGGTCCGCCCCGCCCAGCGCATCGGGCCATTCTGCGCCATGCGGCCAGGCCCGCCCTCAGCGCGACCGGCCCCGCAGCCGGAGCGGACGGCCTTAGAGGCCGTCAACCGAGATGAACGGGTTCTCGCGCATCTCCTCGCCGATGGTGGTGATCGGCCCGTGCCCCGGGTACACGATCGTCTCCGGCGGCAGCTGGTACAGCTTGCCCTGGATCGATGCCATCAACGCTTCGAAGTCGCCGCCGGGCAGGTCGCTGCGACCCACGCTGCGACGGAACAGGGTGTCGCCGCCGAACAGCTTCTCGCCGAGCAGGAAGGTCACCGAGCCGCGGGTGTGCCCGGGGGTGTGGATCACGTCGAAGGCTAGGTCCTCCCAGCCAACCGCCCTCCCCTCCTCGAGCTCATTGTCGATGATCGGCGTACCCAGCACCTCCGGGTCGAGCCCGAACTGGCGCACCACCTTGGGGTTGCGCAGCAGCTGCTCGTTGTCCAGCGGGTGCATGTACGTCGGCGCGCCGGTCTGCTCCCGGATCGCGGGCACGCCAAAGACGTGGTCGACGTGGCCGTGGGTCAGGAGGATGAAGTCGACCTTGATGTCGTTGTTGTCGATGTAGTCGGACACCTGGGCCACCTGCAGCCCAGGGTCCATCACCAGCGCCGATTTGGTGTCGCGCCGGCGCACGATCATGCAGTTCTGGTCGAAGTACGGGTCGGCGAAAGAGACGATCTCGATCTTGTCCCCGATGGCCTCGGTCATCTCATTTCTCCTTCGCCACGGCTCGCTGGCGGAGGGCCTCGAACATCACGATCGAGGCGGCCACCGCCGCGTTGAGCGAACTCACCTTGCCGAGCATAGGCAGGCGAACAACCTGGTCGCACCGCTCCCGGACCAGCCGGTGCAGCCCGCGGCCTTCGGACCCCACCACCAGCGCCAGCCGGCCGTCATACCGAGCCTCGGTGTAGTCGGCGTCGCCCTCGCCGGCCAGGCCCACCACCCAGTAGCCGGCCTCGCGGATGCGCTCGATCGCCTGCGCCACGCTTCCCACCTGGGCGATCCGGAGGTGCTCCACTGCCCCCGCCGATGCCTTGGCCACCGCCGGCGTGATCTCCGGGGCGCGGTTGCGCGACATCACCACCCCGGCTACCCCGGCGGCCTCGGCGCTGCGGGCGACGCTGCCGAGGTTCTGCGGGTCCTGGACCTCGTCGAGCACCAGCAGCATCGGCGCCGGGTCGGGCTCCACCTCCGCCAGCAGGTCGCCCAGCTCCCAATACCGCCGGCGGCCGACGTAGGCCACAACCCCCTGGTGCGAGTCGCTGTGGGCGACGTCATCGAGCCGGTGGCGACCCACCTCCTCCACCGGGATCCCCCGCTCCCCCGCCAGCTGCAACAGCTCCTTGAGCCGTGGCTCCGCGTCCGCCGACGGCTGCACCAAGAGCCGCCGGACATCAGTGCCGGCGCGCAATGCCTCGCGCACCGGGTTGCGGCCGTAGACCAGCGCCGGCGGCCGGCGGCCGGACGGCATCACCTAGGCGTCGCGGGGGCCGATGAGCACCACCGCCAGCGCGGCGATCGCCTCGCCCGCGCCGATCGGCCCCAGGCGCTCGTTGCTCTTGGCCTTGACGCCGACATCCTCGGCGGCGACGCCCAGGGCCCGCGCCAGGTTGGCGGTCATCGCCTCGCGGTACGGCCCCAGTCGCGGCACCTCGAGGATGGCGGTGACATCGGCGTTGTGCACCACCAGCCCCCGCTCGGCGAGTTTGCCGGCCAGCGCCTCCAGCAAGCCCAGGCTGTCGGCGCCCTGGTATCGCGGGTTCTCATCGGGGAAGTGGGTGCCGATGTCGCCGAGCCCGGCCGCGCCAAGCATCGCGTCCGCCAGGGCATGGCAGATGGCGTCGCCGTCGGAGTGGCCCTCGAGGCCGAGGTCGTAGGGAATCGTCACCCCCGCCAGAACCAGCGGCCGGTCCGGCACCAGCCGGTGGATGTCGTACCCCTGCCCGACCCGCAGGCTCACCGCGGCGTCGCGGCCAGGTGCGCCTCCAGCAACGGCAGGTCGTCCGGAGTCGTGATCTTGACGTTACGGTGCTCGCCGGGCACCACCTTGACCGGCTGGCCGATGCGCTCCACCAGCTCGGCGTCGTCGTCGACCGCCGCACCCTGGGCGCGGCCCTCCCTGTGGGCTCGGGCGAGGAGGTCGAAGCTGAAGGCCTGCGGCGTCTGCACCGAAACCAGGCTCGAGCGCTCGATCGAGCGAACCACGAAGCCTTGGTCGTCGACCTCCTTGCAGGCGTTCTTGAGCGCCAGCACCGCGGTCGCCGCGCCGTGCTCTAGGGCGGCGCCGATCACTCGCTCCAGCAGCGCCCCGGTGACCAGCGGCCGGGCGCCGTCGTGGACCACCACGGTGTCGACGCCCTGGCCCGACAGCGCGTCGACCGCCCGGCCGATCGAGTCCTGCCGCCGGGGACCGCCGATGACCAGCTCCAGCGGCAGGCGGG
>JALZAP010000044.1 GCA_030948245.1 Candidatus Dormiibacterota bacterium
GGCCGGCAGCGACGCCCTCACGGTGGACGCCCAGAACCGGATCGCCGACGTACTCTCCTCCCTCGGTGTCCTCGCCGGGCTGATCGGCGTCCGCCTCGGCTACCCCTGGGCTGACTCGGTTGCGGCCCTCCTGGTGTCTGCGCTGATCGCGGTGACGGCCGTCCAGATCCTCCGCCACGCCGGCGACGAGCTGATGGACCGCGCGCCGGCGGGCGCCGAGGCGGGCCTGCGGTCGGCGATCGCGGCCGTCAAGGGGGTCCGGGAGGTGCGAGGCGTTCGGGTCCGGCGCTCGGGCGGCCGGATGCTGGCCGACGCCCGGGTCGCAACCCGGCGAACGCTGTCGGTGGAGGGCGCCCAGGCGCTCACCGAGCAGGTCCAGGCGGCGGTCGCCCGGCAGCAGCCGGGGGTAGACCTCGTTCTCGTCGTTGAGGGCCAGCAGGAACAGGCGAACCTGGTCGAGCGGGTCCACGCCGCCGCCAACCGGCTGGGCGCCTTCCGGGACATCCACAACGTGACGATCGAGCAGGAGGGCGACGGGTCGCTCCACCTGACCCTGCACGCCAAGCTTCCCAGCCAGATGCACCTGGAGGAGGCCGAGCAGCTCTCCTCCGAGCTGGAGGCGGAGCTGCGCGAGGAGCTGCCCGAGGCGAGCCGGGTCGACATCCACCTGGAGCCGTTGGAACCAGATGTCGTCGCCGGCCGGAACGTGACGGCGAGCCAGATCGAGCTCGCCGACCGGATCCGCCGAAGGGCGGCCGAGCAGCCGGAGGTACTCCGCTGCCGGGACGTCGAGCTCAGCTCCCGCCACGGCCGGATCACGGCCCACGTTGTCGTCGAGATGGCCCCCGAGGTCTCCCTCGAGCGAGCCCACCTGGTGGAGGACGAGCTGGAGCGGAAGATCCTCCTCGCCGAGCCCGACCTGCAGGAGGTGGTGACGCGCGCGACGGCTCGCGACTGACCACCTGGCTCCGCCTGGGTGCAGTTAGAAGCCTGGGAGCGGGCTCGCAGAGCCGACACTAGGCCCTGTCGAAGGCCAGCCGGACGCCGAGCCCGATCAGGACCGTGCCAGTGATCCGGTCCATCCACTGGCGGACGCGGGGGGCCGTTATGAAGTCGCGGATCTTGGCGATCAGCAGGCCGTAGACGTTCATCCAGGCCCAGCCGATCAGGCCGAAGACGAAACCCAGGACGAGAAGCTGGGGCAGGGGCTGCTGGTGCGGATCGACGAACTGGGGCAGGAAGGTGACGAAGAAGACACCCAGCTTCGGGTTGGTCCCGGCACTGATCAGGCCCTGGCGGAGGATCGAGCCGGCCGGCGCGGCCTTCAAGCCGGCGAGCAGGTCAACCGGCTTCTCCCGGCTGGCCAGCCAGGCGCGGACGCCGAGGTAGGCGAGGTAGGCGCCACCGACGATCTTCAAGGCAGAGAAGAGCGTGCTCGAGGCCTTCAGCACTGCGGCGACCCCGACTGCGCTTGCGGTGACCCAGAGGACGAGTGCAATGGCAATGCCGGTGGTCGTCAGCAGCACCCCACGAGTGCCGTGGGCGAGGGCGTTCTTGGTGACCAGCGCCATGTCCGGCCCAGGCGTGACCGCCAGCAGGAGGGAGATGGCGATGAAGGCCAGGAAGAGGGTGCTCACAGCAGGATCGATTTTCCCCATCCTTCCAGTGGATTTCCACCTTGATGGCTGATGCGGCGGCAGACCAGATGAAGAAGGGCCGCGCCGAAGCACGACCCTTCCGGTATCGGTGGAAGTTCTTAGGTCTGTTTGGTCAGGCGCTCTTGCGCTCGGTCCGGCGGGCGGCGGCGGTACCGCGACGGGCGGTCGAACGTGCGCTCTTGGCGGTGCTGCGGACGCTCCGCTTGGCGGTCCGGGCCACCTTCCGGACGGGCCGCGCCCGGCGGGTATTGATCGTCCCCGGCCGCGCGGGGGGAGTTGTCGCCCGCTCAAGCCGGTTGAGGGTGCCGAGCACCGCCTCGAGGCCGCCGTTGACCAGTTCGAGGGTCCGGTAGGCGACATCGCCGATCAGGTCCTTGCGGCGGGCCCGGTCCTTGATGGCGTGGATCCCGAGCAGGGCAACCTTCTCCGGCATGATCGCGTCGATAACCTCGACGGTGTCGTCCATGAACCCTGCTACGTCCTTGCCCAGCTGCTTGTTGGCGGCCGCGCCCCGGCGCTCGATCTTGCGCGCCTCGCGAACCGGGTGGCTGACCGCGCGGGTCACGTTTTCGGCGACGGTGACGGCGGCACCGGTGACGAGGTCGGCGCCCATCACGGCGTTCTCGACCGCCTTCTCGGCGCTGTTCTCGGTTGTCTCTCTGATTTCAACGGCCATCTGCAAAACCCCCAGGATTTGAATTCTTATTGGCTTCTGAAATCCATTATGACACATTGCGCCATAACGCGTCAATTCTCCCCCCGGGGAGACCTCAGACGGGGATTCCCCAGAGCGCGTACCAGCGCTCCAGGGTCGGCTCGACCGGCAGCTCGGCCTTGCCGAGCGCGGCCAGGCGGAGCTCCTCGGCGTTGTCCCGCTGGTGGTTTCCGGTCGGGACGAAGGGGTAGTAGGTTCCCTGCTTGTAGCTGTAGATCCAGTACTCCGGTCGGCCCTCCCGCTCGAAGCGGAAGGCGACCGCGAGAAGGAGGTCGCCAAGGCCCTCCTCGAGGAGCGAGGTGGCCGCGCTGTGGATTGCGGCGATCGCCTCCTGGAAGTCGGTCCCCGACATGATCAGCCAGTCGAACCCGAGGTCGTCGGTCTTGTTCTCGAGCGCAAGGCCCTCCCCCGCGCCCTGGAGCTTGACCAGGTCGACGATGTCCTTCTTCAGCTGGTCGAAGCGACCCGGGGGCAGGCGCTTGAAGACGATCCCCGCTCGGCCCGCCGGCTTGATCCCGGCGGTGGCCTCCAGGCCCACTGCCGCGGTGCTCATCGCGAAGAGCTTGTCCTCGTTCGACTTGGGCAGCCGGGTACGACCGAAAAGGCTGTCGAGGAAACCCACCGTGGCGCCTAGCGGGCCAGGTTGGCTTCCATCTCCTGGAGCTTGGCGATCCGATGCTCCAGCGATGGGTGGGTCGAGAAGACCTCCGAGATCGAGCCACGGCTGATGGCCGGGAAGAACATGAGCGTATTGCCGACCTCGACCTGGCGCAGGTCCTGGTCCGGGATCCGCTGCATTCGGCCGCTTATCTTGACCAGCGCCGAGGCCAGCTTGGAGGGCTGGCCGGTGATTATCGCCGAGCCGCGGTCGGCTGAGTACTCGCGGTAGCGGCTGAGGGTGCGGATGAGCACGAAGCTGATCGCCCAGACGATGAGTGAGATCACGAAGATGACGATGAAGGAGTTCCCCCGATCGCGGTCCTCCCGGTCGCCGCCGCCATAGCCGCCGCCAAAGCCGCCCCAGAGGCCGGACTGGACTATGAAGGAGGCTACGGTGGCGAAGAAGCTGGCCATCGCCATCACCCGCATGTCGCGGTGAATGACGTGGCTCATCTCATGGGCGAGGACCGCTTCCATCTCCTCGGCGTCGAGGGTCTCGAGGATTCCAGTGGTCACCGCGACGACGGAGTGAGCCGGGCTGCGGCCGGTGGCCAGCGCGTTGGGGACTGAGCTTTCGATGATCGCCACCTTGGGCTTGGGCATGCCGGTCATCGCGGCGAGCCGGCCGACCATGTCGTGAAGCTGAGGCGCCTCCTGCTCGCCGACCTCGCGCGCGCCAAGGGAGAGCAGGATCAGCTTGTCGGAGAAGTAGTACTGGGCGAGTAGCAGGAGCCCGGCGACGATGACGATCACCCAGCCGTAGCCGGGTCCGAGGAAGTACCACAGGGCGCCCATGAAGGCGAGATAGACGGCCGCGAGGAGGAACAGCGTCAGGACCATCCGGACGTTGAGCCCCCAGTCGGTGCCGATGCGCTTGACCATTCCAGCTCTACCTATACCCATCCTAGGGAGGAGCCAAAAGGAAAGAGGCGAAGCGGGAGCAGTCCCGTTTTCGCCTCTCCACCGAGGGAAGTGATCGAAGGCTGTGGGGGTTAGCTGAACTCCACCGCGATGTAGGCGGCGCCGTTGCGGGCCACGACCCACGCGGTGCCGACGTAGCGGTAGGGGCCCATGATGTTGGCCCGGTGGCCGGCGCTGTTCATGAACATCGCGTTCAACTGCGAGTCGGTGATGCCGCCCGACCAGTAGCCGACGTTCTCGCCACCCTGGCTGCCGAGGCCGCAGCCGAGGTCCTGGCTGGCGCCGCCGGCGTGCGAGATCGCGCCGGCATTGGCCATCCGGGCCGCGTTCTGGTAGGCGATCCCGGCGAGGCAGGAGCTCCAGGTCAGGGGGCCGAGGCCGGCCGCGGCGCGATCCTGGTTGATAAGTGCCTGCTGGGTCGAGCCGATGACGATCGAGGGCGGTGCCGACCGCGGAGCGGCTCCGATCGGCAGCTGGGCCAGGGGCTCGTTGGCGGCCGGCGAATCGGCCGGCGGGGGCGGGGGTACGCTGGCCTGGAGCCGTTCGGCCACACCCGACATCGCCTTCGCCCACGACGGCGTCGGCTGGACGGGGGGCTGGCCACGGAGCAGGAAGGCGTCCTTTCCGAGGTCGGTGATCGCGTCAGGGGTCGCCCTGACGGCCGTGACGGGGTTGTTGACCGGCTTCTGGACGATGCCCACGTGGGCGCCACCAACGTTCACCGTCACCACTGCGATGAGGGCCGCGAGCCCTTTCAAGATGGATGTCATGCCATCGAAACTGACGGCGGCCGGCTGGCATGGTTGCGGCCAATCGGTAAAGGATTGTTGATCGGCCGCCGACAATTTGGTTATCCGAGTTCAGGGATCGGTGAATCGTCGGAGATGTGACCGTGAAACGTCAGAGAAGCGATATGGTGGTTATAACAATGACTGCGCAGAACCAGGTGCAACTCGGGATTCAACCACCGATCGGGCCGCCGCCACTACCACCGCAGCCGGCCGATCCCCCTCTCGGCCCTCAGCCTCCCATGCAGCCACCGCCGGTTCCACAGCCGGACCAGCCGCCGACCATCCAACCGCCGGCGCAAGCACCACCGACGATCCCAGGTCCGGCCAACCCGACCTGAGGCGGATCGCCTCTCAAGCAGAGGAAGGCAGGCCGCGGGGAGCCGTTCTCCCCAAGCTCAGAAGACCGGGCGCGACCTCGGCGTGCTCATGATCCGGATCAGGGCCACGATGGCCCAACCGATCAGCAGGTAGATCGCGATCGCGATCAGGGATTCCGGCTCGAGCACGTAGCTCCCCGAGCCGCTGTCCTGGAAGATGCCCCGGAAGGGCGCCACCAGCGGTGCCGTCACCCCATACATGAAGCGGACGAAGTCGGCCTGAAGGGAGGCGCCGAGCAGCTTAATGAAGAAACGGATCGCAATCAGCGACGTGATCACGGCGACGATGAACCAGATCACCCGTTCGACCCTCGGGTCGTAGCCACGGACGACCTCGCTGCGGCTGTAGGCTTCTTCGCGAACGAACCCGGCCGGCCGCACCGCCGGATTGGCCACAGGATCGGTCCGGGGGTCGGTCGGGACCTCGCGATCAACCCGCTCCCAACGCTCCTCTTCGATCGGTCTCATGCCTAGATGATAGTAGAAAGCCTGATACCCTGATTGACAGAATTCGCACCAAGGAGAAATTGGAATTGGCGGCTGCTGTCGAGAGTCAGACGGAGGGCAGCCAGGCCGGGCCGGGCCGGCGTCGCCGCCGCCGGGTGGATCGTGCGCTCCGCCTCGTCAGCTACGCCTGCCTGCTCTCCGGCCTGCTGCTGATCGCCGGTTTCGCCTACGGAATGTTCGACGGCGTCCAGCGCCAGCATCAGCTGACCAAGTCATGGCAGCAGCGGCTGATCCAGTCGCCGCCGCCCGCGGTCCCGGTCGAGCAGCCACAGCCCAACCTGATGCAGCCCGTCGACGGCGTCGACTTCGCCCTCCGCGTCCCCCGCCTCGGCTATTACGCGGCGGTCCGCGAGGGCGTGGACCTGACCGTTCTCTACAGCGCGCCGGGGCACTACCCCGAGACGCCCTGGCCGGGGCAACGGGGGATGGTCGCAGTCGCCGCCCACAACGTCTACTGGATCGACTTCCCGCAGCTCACCAAGGGTGACGAGGTCGACCTCGAGACCCGCTATGGCACCTTCCGCTACACGGTGACGGGCACCCGGATCGTGGAGCCCGACGACCGTTCGATAGTCGTCCAGGGACCGGGCCGGCACCTCACCCTGACGACCTGCTGGCCGACCTGGGCGGGATCCTTCGCCAACCGCCGCTACGTCATCTTCACCGACCAGACCTACCCGGCTCCACCGGCGCCGACCTCAACGGTGAGCTGATCTAGTGTCCTGGAACCGGTGTTCGTTGCAAAATCGCCGCCAGGGGCGCCGAGATCAAGGAAGCGAACGAGCAACGGAGCGCGCGGGCCGGAGGGCCCGCAAGCGAGTAGCGGAGAAGCTGACGCGGAGATCGGCGTCCCTGGCGGATGAGCCCGATGGGTCGGCCGGTCGTCGCTTGCGACGGCCCAGACATTTGCTGGGAACTTCGGTTCCAGGACACTAGCATTCCCTTCCGATGGGCCCCGATGCGATCGCGCCCGACGGCTCCGAGATCTACAACCTGATCGACGACGCCGAGAACGCGAGCCTGGTCGAGGTACACCTCGGCGCGGGGCTCACCTCGCGGCCGGTGCGGCACCGGACGGTGGAGGAGCTCTGGTACGTGACCGGCGGCCGGGGACGGGTCTGGCGCAGCGCTCCGCGCGATCCCCAGGGCGAGACCGTCACCGTCCGCCCCGGCGACGCCATCCGGATCCCCACCGGCTGGGCTTTCCAGTTTGCGGCCGCTCCCGAGACGGGGCTTCGCTTCCTCTGCTTCACGAGTCCTCCCTGGCCGGGTCCGGAGGAGGTGGCGCCGGTCCTGACGGGGGGCCTTGGGGCGCCAACGGTCTGAAGCCCCGGCACTCGACTACCGGAAGCCGGGGATAGCGGGGGAAGGACGGGTCTGAGGCTGACAGCTCGCAGAGCCAGAAGCTCGACCTGGCACCGGCCAGCCGCCGCGCGTTGACGCAGAACGCGCAGATCCCGGGATCCGGGCTGGGCACCCACATCCGCACAGTAGATAACATATGCGTGTGCGCTATCAGATTTTCTTGGTGTCGATATGGTGAGTTCGCGACCGAGCAAGCATCCGGTCGGGGACTAGGCGATGGAGCCGACGGAGATCAGGCAACGCGCATCCGCGGGCCCCGGACGCAAGGGCGGCGGCGGCTTCGATTTCAGGGAGTGGCTGAGGTCCCGCTGGGGCAAGGCAACCGTCGCCGGAGTGGCCCTGCTCATCGTCCTCGGCGGCTACGTCCTGTACACGCTGCGCGACCTCCCCGATCCGGGCCAGCAGGATGTGCTCGCCAACACCATCACCGTTTACGACCGCAAGGGACGGGAGATCGAGCAGCGCAATCCGCAGGGCCAGTACCACAAGGTCCTGACCCTCCGCCAGATGGGCAAGTACGGGCCTGAGGCGACGCTCGCGGCGGAGGACCGGAACTTCTACAGCGAGGGCGCCATCAACTGGGGCGCCACCCTCAGGGCTGCCTGGGTCGATGTGACGACCCACAGCGCCCAGCAGGGCGGCAGCACGATCACCCAGCAGCTGATCAAGATCCAGCTGCTGACGCCCCAGCGGTCGATCTTCCGCAAGATCCAGGAAGCCATACTGGCGACCGGCCTGGAGGCGAGGTACTCGAAGGACCAGGTGCTCGAGATGTACCTGAACCGCGTCTACTACGGCCACAACGCCTATGGCATCGGCGCAGCCAGCCAGACCTACTTCGCCAAGGATGCCAAGGACCTGACCCCGGCCCAGGCGGCGTTCCTTGCCGGCCTCATCCAGGCGCCGGTCGCCTATGACCCTCAGGTCCATTTCGACCTCGCCCGGCAGCGGCAGATCTACGTGCTGCACGGCTTGGTCGCCACCCACGCCCTGAGCCCGGCGGCGGAGAAGGCGGCGGAGGCGGAGGACGTCAAGGCTCAGCTCAAGTACAACGCGGCTGCCCGGCAGTCGAAGGCACCGCACTTCGTGGATTACGTGATCCAGCGGCTCGAGAACGACTACGGCGCCGCCGCAGTGCAGCAGGGCGGCTTCAACGTCTACACGAGCCTCGACCTCGATCTTCAGCAGCTGGCCACAACGTCGGTCAACCAGGGGGTCAAGGATCTCTCCGACCTGGACGTTAACAACGCCGACTTCCTCGCCGTCAAGCCGAACACTGGCGAGATCCTCGCCTGGGTCGGGTCGGCCGACTACTACAACGACAAGATCGGCGGCCAGGTCAACGTCGTCCTCTCCAAGCGGCAGCCTGGCTCGTCCTTCAAGCCGTACACCTACGAAGCCGCCTTCAAGGATCGCAAGCTGGCCCCCGGCAGCACGGTCAGCGACACGCCGCAGACCTTCGACAACAACTACAAGCCGAAGGACTTCGACGGCCGCTTCATGGGCAAGATGACCGCCCGCAAGGCCCTCCTCCTTTCCCGCAACGTGCCGGCCGTCGAGGTGGGCCAGAAAGAAGGCATGGTGAACGTCGACAACCTCGCCCACGCGATGGGGATCAACACCAAGCTGGACACCGGGCCCAACACCGCGATTGGCGGCAGCGACGTCACCCTCTTCGATCACGTCCAGGGCTTCGCGACCTTCGCCAACCAGGGCACCAAGATGCCACTGATGTCGATCCTCAAGATCACCGACAGCCGCGGCAGCGTGCTGAGCGAGACCAAGCCCGGCAGCCAGGATGGCAAGGCGCTGGTGCTGACGCCGGCGGAGGCCTACCTCATCACCGACATCCTGAAGGACTACCAGAACCAATGGCACCTGGGCTGGAACAAGCCGATGGCCTCCAAGACGGGTACCACCGGGGCCACCAGCAACCAGACCCGGGACGCCTGGATCCTCGCCTACAACGCCAACATCGCCGCCGGCACCTGGGTCGGCAACACCGGCGCGAACGGAGCCGGCGGCAACATCAACGCTTACGGTGAGCTGGTCGGCGACACCACCATGCGTTACTTCGTGAACGGGCTTCCGGCCGAGTACAGCGGGTTCATCAAGCGGCCGGACGGGATCGTCGACGGCAAGGCCTGCGACGGCACGGCGGACATCTTCCTGACCGGAACCGACAAGGGAAGCTGCACCGGCCTCGAGCCGTCGCCCTCGCCATCGCCGACTGCCTCGCCATCGGCGACGCCAACGCCGAGCCCGATCGCGCCGGTTCCGTCACCGACCATCGTCCCGTCGATCCTGCCAACCTCCACACCGACTC
>JALZAP010000327.1 GCA_030948245.1 Candidatus Dormiibacterota bacterium
CGAGTTCGAGGTGACCGCGGCGGCGCGCAAGGCCGGCCTCACCGACGCCGACTACAAGAAGGTGACGCAGGACTTCAACATGGCGCTCCTGCTGAACCGGGAGATCGACACCGCCGAGGCGATGATTTACAACGAGCTCGCCCAGCTGCTGGAGACGACCGATCCCAAGACCGGCAAGCTCTACAGCCTGGATCAGCTGAACATCATCGACCTCAACAAGTACGGCACCGCGATGCTCCAGGACCATGTCATCGCCCGCAAGAGCTGGCTCGACGGCCAGACCGGCGGCGTCAGCAACGCGCAGATCGCGACCTGCTTCCTGCGCGCCTCGTTCAAGGGCTGGATCTACTGCCGCGACAACCCGGACAAGTGCGTCGACATCACGCTGAACCAGGGCACCATCCTGGGCAAGGGGCACCAGCGCTGGATGATGAACGAGATCAACGCGCTGATCTGGCCCTCGCCGAGCGGCATCGGGATCCTGGATCCCAAGCTCTGGAACCAGACCGTGTCGATCTCCAAGGACTTCAAGATCCTGAAGGCCGATCCGGCGAGCTGGGCATATCGGACCGATCTGGCGCAGAAGGCGCTCGACGGACTCCAGGGGGCCGATACCCAGGGCGCGAGCTTCCAGAAGGGTACGGTGCAGGTCACTCCCAAGGGCGAGTGACCCCCCACCTCCGCGCGTGACCGATGAGGCCCCTCGACGCGAGGGGCCTCATCACGCGGCCTATGTTTCCGGGATCGCGCCGGTGTCAGCGCCTGGCCACGCCTCCCCGATGCGCTCGCCGAGCTCGCGAAGCGTGTCCACCACCAGTACGCGCGGTGGACGTTCCGCGCTCCGCGTGGCAGTCGGCAGCCGCTGGATGACGCCCCACGGGCCGCGGCGGATCCAGACCGCCCGCATGCCGGCCGCGGCGCTCGGCAGCACGTCGTTGTCGACCCGATCCCCGACGTAGGCGACATCGGCTGCGGCGGGCGCGCCGAGCAGCTCGAGGGTGCGGGCAAAGAAGGCCGGATCGGGCTTCCACACGCCGAGCTCGTCGCTCATGGCCATCGCCTCCGCGTCCACGCCGAGTCGGCGCAGCTCCGCGGTCCTGGCCGCCGGCTGGTTGGCGACCACCGCCGTTCGATACCCGGCCGCACGCAGCGTGGCGAACAGCGGAAGGGCGTCGGGATACAGGTCGTCTGCGCGGAAACCGCCGTAAGCGGCCTCCACCTCGTCGATCCGAGCCCGCCAATCGGTGACACCGAACAGGGCGAACACCTCGCGGTGCTCCTGGCCGCGCTCGACCACGGCCCCGAGTCCGGCGAGGAAGGTGAGCCGCGGGATGCCCAGCAGGTCGGCCCAGATCGACCACACCCGCGTCTCGTCGATGAGCGTCTCCCCCACGTCCAGGACCACCCAGCGACCGTCGGACGGCCGGCTCATCGGTCCGATGCCCCGAATTCGAGCGCCACGCGCACGCGATCGATGACCTGGGCCAGCTCGGCCTCGGGAAGGTCCGGGTGGTCGAGGCTCACGATCTCGCCGGCGCCGCTGGGGAGCGGCCGAACCTCGACCTGCCCCTCGATGAGCTGCGTGCTGAGCACTCCCACCGGCGTGTTCGGGGCGAGATGAACGTGCAGGTGCGGAATCCCGCTGCCGAAGACGTAGGCGTACACCTGGGGCGCATCGGTGACCTCCCGCAGCACCGCGCTGACATGCGCGATCACCGGTCCGAAGGTCGCCGCCTCGGGGCCGTCGAGGTCGGCCAGAAACGGGATGTGGCGAATCGGCTCCAGGTAGCCGAAGCCGAGCGTCGGCCCCTGGGTCGCCATCGAGAAGCGCCAGAGATCGTCGCGCCAGACCTCGACCCGGCTGAGCTCCGGATCGCCGTCCGGCCCCCGGCACAACGCGCAGTCGGGTGCCGCCGGCACTCCATCGACCATCCCCGCGTGCCTCGCGTCAGCCGCCCTTGGCTCAGGCGTTCTTCACGCCGGTGACCAGGGCCTGGACGCTCTGCTTGGCGTCCCCGAACAGCATCGCGGTCTTCTCATCGGCGTACAGCGGGTTGGCGATGCCGGCAAAGCCGGCGGCCATCGATCGCTTGAGGACGACCACGTTGGCTGCCTGGTCGACGTTGAGGATCGGCATCCCGTAGATCGGCGAGCTCTTGTCGGTCCGGGCGGCTGGATTGGTGACGTCATTGGCGCCGATCACCAGCGCGACGTCGGCGGTCGGGAACTCGTCGTTGATCTCGTCCATCTCCTTGAGGCGCTCGTACGGCACGTTCGCCTCCGCCAGCAGCACGTTCATGTGGCCCGGCATCCGGCCGGCGACCGGGTGGATCGCGAACTGGACGTCGACGCCCCGCGCCAGGAGCAGGTCCATCAGCTCGCGGACCGGCTGCTGGGCCTGGGCCACGGCCATCCCGTAGCCCGGCACGATGATCACCTTCTGGCCATAGGCCATCAGCACCGCCGCGTCCTCGGCGCCGATCTCCCTGGCGTTCTGC
>JALZAP010000328.1 GCA_030948245.1 Candidatus Dormiibacterota bacterium
GCTCCCGCTCTGCGCAGTCTGGGCAGCCGTCGGCCTGCTTGCGCTGTTCAGCCCAGCCTCACGCTGGCGCCCAGAAAGTGACCCAGGCGCTCCACCTCGCGAGCGACTCCCCGCCGCTCCTTAGCGCTGAAGGTCCGGAGCTCGGTGACCTTCAACACCTCTTTGGACAGGTCCCAGGTCCCGGCGACGCGGCCCCGGATGAGAACCGTCGGCGTCACCCAACCCGCGGTACGGAAGATCTTCGCTTTGTGCTCCGCTCCCACCAGGTGCTCGCGCCCGATGTGCGTCAACAGATAGTGATCGAAGAAGGGCAGCAACCGGACCTCGTCGCCGAACCGCGCATTGCGCACCGCATCGAGGTCGCCGGCCGGCAGCCAACCGCGCGTGCCCTCGACCGAGACCTCGACCAATTCGGGCAGCACGACCTTCCATGCCGGCAGTGACGGGGTTGCCCCGAGCCAGCGCTGGAAGTCGTTGCGGACGGCGGGCCCGTTGACGCGCAGGTAGCGGCGGAGGAGCTCCGTCTCCGCCTCGAGCTCGTCCACCTCGCGCCAGGAGCCGATCCACTGGTCGGGGCGGACGAAGCGCACCGTGGTCCCCAGGGACGGCCCGAAGCAGAGCTTCCCCTGGCGGGCCGGCAGTCCAAGCAAGGTCCCCCAGCCGCTGAGCAGCTGCTCGATGCTCATCCAGCCGAGCTGCCGAACCACCGCGTCGGCCAGCTCGCGGCGGGTCAGGCAGCGCCCGTCGAGGGCGTGGCCCACAGCCTCGACGAGCTCGAGCAGCCGGTCCTCATCGATACCCAACCACCTCGACCAGGTCCGCTTCCAGGCGTTTCCGCGCCGGCGCACCGCGGCCATGTACAGCGGCAGCTCGTCGGCCGGCAGGAGGTGAAGGGTGGTTCGCATCGCCCACGTCTTGACCAGGCTCCGCTTCTCCCAGAGGGCCGCCTGCACGCCGGCGGGGCTCTCACTCGCGGATCGGGCACCGATCGAGAGCTCCGCGGCCGACATCACCTGAGCCTGGACGCCGTTGATCCGCAGAGATACCTCGGCACCGCTGAGCGGTCTTCGCAGATCGAGGCCGTGGCGAGCCAGCCGGAAGGCCAGGACCTGGTCCCAGCCGACCTCGATCACCGGTGTCCGACCAGCAGGCCGACCGTGCCGAAGGTGAGGCCTCGGAACTCGACAGCGCTCCAGTCCGCCGCCGCGGCGAGCTCCGCCAGCTGGGGGCCGGTCCGGTAGGCGCTGACGGTGTCGCTGAGGTAGCGGTAAGCGTCGGGCGCCCCGCTCAGGGCCGCGCCGACGCGGGGCAGGACGTGGCGGAGGTGGAACCGGTAGAGGGACCCGACCACGGTCGTCGGGGGCTTCACGAACTCGAGCACCACGACCCGTCTGGCGACCCGCGCCAGCTCGGCAAGGCCAAGCCGGGGATCGGCCAGGTTGCGGAGGCCGAAGGCCATCGTCGCGACGTCGAAGTCGCCGTCCCAGAAGGGGAGCCGGAGCGCGTCACCCTTGATGAATTCGATCCCGGCGTTGTCCGCTTGGGCTCGGGCGAGCATGCCGGGACTGAAGTCGAGACCCACCACCCGGCCGCCGGCGGCACGCCGGGCGAGCTCGGCTGTGAGGCGGCCCGAACCGCAGGCGACATCAAGAGCGGACTGGCCGGGCTCGAGCCGGGTGGCGGCGGCCGCCGCCCGGCGCCAGCGGCCGTCGAGGCCCCCGCTGAGGACCGCGTTGACGAGGTCGTAGCGGGGCGCGATCCGGTCGAACATCTGGCGGACCGCCACCGCATCCCGCTCCTCCGGAGGATGGGTCAGCCGCGCCTCCAGATCGATGCGATGCCCTGGCCGACGCCGATGCACATGGTGGCGAGGCCGACCTCGGCCCCGCTCCGATTCATCTCGTGGGTCAGCGAACAGATGAGGCGCGAGCCGCTCGAGCCGAGCGGGTGTCCCAGCGCGATCGCCCCTCCGTTGACGTTCACCTTCGCATCGTCCAGCGCCAGCTCCCGGACGCAGGCGACCGACTGGGCCGCGAACGCCTCGTTCAGCTCCACCAGGTCGAGGTCCTTCACCGTAATGCCTGCCTTGCCGAGCGCCTTGCGCGTCGCCGGCACCGGCCCGATGCCCATGTAGCTCGGATGGACCCCGGCGCTCGCCCCGGCGACGAAGCTTGCCAGCGCCCGGAGGCCGCGGCGTCTCGCCTCACCGGCCTCCATCAGGACCAGCGCCGAGGCGCCGTCGTTGAGCGGCGAGGCGTTCCCCGCGGTGACGGTTCCGTCGGACTGGAAGACCGGCCTCAGTCGCCCGAGCGACTCCAGCGAGGAATCGGCGCGCGGCCCTTCGTCGGCGTGGATCGTGATCGCCTCACCCTTCCGCTGCGGGATCGTCACCGGCACCAGCTCGGTGGCGAACCGGTCGGCATCCTGGGCAGCCACCGCCCGCTGATGAGACCGGAGCGCGAACTCGTCCTGGTCCTGCCGGCTGACCTCATACC
>JALZAP010000045.1:0-4905 GCA_030948245.1 Candidatus Dormiibacterota bacterium
TCCTCGATCGCGACCCGGGTCTGCGCCTCGATGTCGGCCTGGCTGAACTCGCGTTCGTCCGCGGGCAGGGCATCCATCTCGAGGCCGGCGGTGTCGACGACTGTGAACTCGTTGCCCCGCCATTCGCAGACGCCGTAAAGGCGGTCGCGGGTGAGGCCGGAGATCGGGTCGACGATCGCCTTGCGCCAGCCGACGAGGCGGTTGAAGAGGGTGGATTTGCCGACATTGGGGCGACCGACGATGGCTACGATCGAGCGGGGCACGCCGCCTATTGTCGGGTGAGGAACGCTCCCGACCGCTGCAGCGCCGTCCTGCCGCCGTTCAAACTGAACGGTTAGTGCTTGAAGACCGGGTCATTCTGAAGGAGAACCGCGTATTTGCGGTCTCCAACTCAGCCGGCGACATGCCCCTCGGCAACGAGTATGGATTCGGGCTCTATCACCTCGACACCCGTTTCCTGTCCGCCTTCCAGCTGACCATCAACGGCTGCCCGCCGATCCTCCTCAGCAGCAGCGTCGACCGCGCTTACGTGGCGACCTTCCAGCTCGTCAACCCCACGCTCAAGGTGGACGGTGAGGCCGACGTCCACCGCCAGACGATCAGTCTCCGCCGGACCCGCTTCCTGCACCGCGGCCTGCATGAGCGGATCGGCCTCCAGAACTGCAACCGCTTTCCGGTCGACCTGACCCTGGAGCTCGACTTCGACGCCGATTTCCGCGACATCTTCGCCGTCCGCGGCTATCACACGCGCGACCCGATGGGCGTCAAGGAGCCGGTCGAGACCGGCGAGGTCGGCTTCCGCTTCCGGTACCAGGGCAAGGACGGCGTCCGCCGCGCGACCGAGGTCCTCTTCCAGCAGTCCAGTCACGCGAAGCCGCTCCTCGGTGCAGGTCGGGCAGTTTTTCCACTCCGGCTGGCGGCCCACGAGACGTTCGTCCTCCAGGTCGACATCCTCCCCCTCCTCGACGACGAACAGCCGCCGCTCAGCTTCGAGTTCGATGACGCCCTCCGCAAGCTGGAGAGGTCCTACCTGACCTGGAACCAGGACTGCACCCAGATCAACACCGACAACGCGACCCTCGACAGCGGGCTCCTCTGGCGCAGCCGGGAGGACATCCGGATCCTCTGCGACAACTTCCCCAGCGGTCCCTTCCCCACCGCGGGCATCCCCTGGTATGCAGTCCCCTTCGGCCGCGACGGGCTGATCACCTCGATCCAGACGCTGGGACTCAACCCCGACCTGGCGCGGGGCACCCTGCGCTACCTCGCCCGCTGGCAGGGGACCAAGGGCGACGCGATCAAGGAGGAGGAGCCGGGCAAGATCTTCCACGAGATCCGCTTCGGCGAGCTTGCCAACCTGAGGATGATCCCCCATACGCCCTACTACGGCTCCGTCGACGCTACGCCGCTCTTCCTCTGCCTGCTCGTCGACCTGGTCGACTGGACGGGCGACCTCGACCTGCTGACCGAATTGACGCCCAACGTGCTGGCCGCGCTCACCTGGTGCGATCGCTACGGCGACCTCGACGGTGACGGGTTCGTCGAGTACCAGCAGCACGGCGCCGTCGGCGTCCACAACCAGGGCTGGAAGGACTCCTACGATTCCCTGACACGGGTGGATGGTGAGATCGCCCCCCTGCCAGCGGCGCTGGTGGAGGTCCAGGGCTACGTCTACCGCGCCAAGGCCGGCCTCGCCCGGATCTTCCGACGGCTCGGCCAGGTCGAGACGGCCGACCACCTCGACCTCGAGGCCAAGAGGCTGCGGAGACGCTTCAACGAGGCGTTCTGGATGCCGTCGGCGCATTTCTATGCGCAGGCCATCGACGGCGAGAAGGAGCAGGTGACGGCCATCTCCTCAAACCCGGGCCACGCACTCTGGGCGGGGATCGTGGCCAAGGGCCACGCCGCGGCGACGGTAAGGAAGCTGGTCAGCCCCGCGATGTTCTCGGGCTGGGGCATCCGGACGCTCTCCTCGGAGGCGATCAGCTACAACCCGATGAGCTACCACAACGGCACGATCTGGCCGCACGACAACTCGATAATCGCCGCCGGCATGCGCCGCTACGGCTACCACACCGAGGCCGAGCTGGTCGCCCGTTCGGTCATCGAGGCCGGGATGCGGTTCGGCGACCACCGGCTGCCGGAGCTGTACTGCGGCTTCAACCGGGACCGCCGCTTCAACTCGCAGCCCGGCGAATACCTCGTCAGCTGCAACCCGCAGGCCTGGGGCTCGGGCGCCATCTTCCACTTCCTGACCGTGATGCTGGGCCTCGAGGTGGACGTGCTCGGCGGGCGGCTGCGGATCGACCCGGTCGAGACCCCGCTCTACAGCCGGCTCCATCTCTCCGGGCTCAGGGTCGGCGAGGACACCGTCGACTTCACGGTCGACCAGCGGCGTGGCGGCGTGCGGGTCGTGGTCGACCGCTGCCCACCGAACATAACGGCGGAGCACCCTTCCTGACCACCCCGGCGCGACCGCGCCTGGTCCTCCTCCACTACACCGCCGTGCCTGTGCTGGGCGGCGTTGAGGCGATCCTGGAGAGCCACCGCCGCGTTCTCTCAGGCGCCGGCTTCGCGGTCCGCGTGGTGGCTGGGAGGGGCAAGGCGGAGGTGGTCCCCGAGCTTGACTCGCGCAATCCCGAGGTCGAGGCCCTCACCAAGCGGTTGGCCGCCGGCGACCCATCGCCGGACGAGTTCCAGCGACTCAAAAACCTGATCGCCGCTAAGCTCGATCCGCTCCTCGCCGAGACCGACCTTGTGATCGCCCACAACGTGATGACGATGCACTTCAACCTTCCGCTCGCAGCTTCGCTGGCCGGGCGGCGAGTACTCGCCTGGACCCATGACCTCGCCTGGACCAATCCCCGCTACGGGGGTTTCCACCGGGGCGGACCGCCCTACGACCTTCTCCACGAGCCCATTTCGGGCGTGCGCTACACGGCGATCTCGGGGCGAGTCAGGGTCCAGCTTGCGGAGAGCTACGGCGTCCAGGCCGAGGAGGTGCCGAACGGCATCGACCGGGCAAGCCTGCTCCGGATCCGGCCTTCCACACTCGCCCTCCTCGAGCCGGCGGGTTTGCTCGAGGAGGGCCCCCTGGTCCTGGTGCCCTTCAGAATCACCCGGCGCAAGCGCCTGGAGCTTGCCCTGCGGGCGATGGCCGCCCTCAAGGAGCGCCTGCCCGGGCTCCGGCTGGCCATCTCGGGGCCGTTGGGGCCTCACTCGAGCGACAACGACGACTACTGGACCGATCTGATGGCGATCCGCAACGAGCTCGGCCTGGAGCGCCGGGCGATCTTCCTGCGCGAGCTCGGCGATCCCCATCCGGTCGATGACGAGATGGTTGCGGAGCTCTATCAGCTCGCCTCGGCGGTGCTCCTGCCGAGCGAGTCGGAGGGCTTCGGCCTGCCGGTGCTGGAAGCTGGGTTGACCCGGGTGCCGGTCGTCTGCAGCGACCTCGACGTGTTCCGTGAGGTCGCCGGCGACACCGCCTGGACGTTCCCCGTCGAAGCATCGCCGGAGGTCGTCGCGGAAGCCCTGGCCGCTGCTCTCGAGAGCCGCCCGGCGCAGCTCCAGGCCCGGGCCGCCGAATACGACTGGAAGCGGGTCCTGCCGCGCATCGAGGAGGAGGTGCGGCTTGCCCTCGCCTGAGCGGTACCGGGTCCTGATCCCGGTCCTCACGACCCGCCGCGCAGCTGACTTGCTGCGGGTCGGCGCCGCCCTGCTCCGCGGCCGACCGGGCCAGGGCAGCCTGCTCGGTGTGGTCGAGGTTCCCCATGGCCAGCCGATCTCGCGGGGAGTGACCGTTGCCCGTCGCTACCGAAGCCTTCTCAACGGGATCTCGGCGGCCGGCCAGCGGAACGATGCCGGCTTTGGCGTCGAGGTCCGGGTTGCCCACAACCTTGCCCAGGGAATCCGGGAGGCGGTCTACGAGGTCGGCGCCAACCTGCTGGTGCTGGAATGGCCCGGTCTTTCCGTCCGGCCCGGCGTCAGCAGCGTCATCGCCAACCTGGTCTCCGACCCGCCCGCCGACCTCCTCCTGGTCCGTCCCGACCAGGGCGGTATCGCCCCCGAGCTGACCAGCATCCTTGTCCCGGTCAGAGGCGGTCCCAGCGCGCGTGTGGCGCTTGGCATTGCGAACGCGCTCGCCGCCGGGGAGGGATCGCCGATCAGCGTGATGCACGTCTACCGGCCCAACCTGCCGGCCGAGCGCCGGCGGAGGGAGGAGAACCACTTCCACGAGCTCGCGGCCGGGCTCGGCGTCCCGACCGACCTGATCGAGATCGACTCCAGCCAGCCCGGCGTGGCGATCCTCGCCGAGGCGCAGAGGCACCCGTTGACCGTGATCGGGGCGCAGGCCGAGACCGCCCACTCGCCGCTCCTCGTCTCGTCGACGTTCGCCCGGACGGTGCGCAGCCTGCCCGGCACAGTGATCGTCGTCAAGAGCGCCAGTCTCGTCGCACGCTCCGATGGTTCGAGCGCCGAGGGATACCAGCCACCCCTCAGTGAGAAGCAGCTCTCGGCGCGGGTCGACCGCTGGTTCGCCGAGAACACTTTCAACTCACGTGAGTTCCGCGACCTCGATCGGCTGGTCGAGAGCAAGCGCCGGCAGGGCCTTTCGATCAGCCTTGGCCTGCCGACCCTCAACGAGTCCGCGACCATCGGGCAGATCCTTAAGCTTTGCCTGAGCCACCTGGTCGAGCGGTACCGGCTCCTCGACGAGGTCGTCGTCATCGACAGCGGCTCCACCGATGGGACGGTGGAGATCGCCCGCTCCTACGGGGTCGCGGTCCACCAGCACCCCGGGATCCTGCCCGAGTACGGCGCCTTCGCGGGCAAGGGCGAGGCGCTCTGGAAGAGCCTCCACCTGCTCCGCGGCGACATCGTCGCCTGGTGCGACACCGATAT
>JALZAP010000045.1:4915-9184 GCA_030948245.1 Candidatus Dormiibacterota bacterium
CCCTGGGGCCGCTCCTCACCGATTCCCGGATCGGCTACGTGAAGGGCTTCTACAAGCGGCCCCTCAAGTTCGGCACCGAGGTCCGGACGGCCGGTGGTGGACGCGTCACGGAGCTCACCGCCCGACCCGTCATCAACCTCTTTTACCCCGAGCTGTCGGGGCTCCTGCAGCCGCTCTCAGGCGAGTACGCGGGACGCCGCGAACTGCTCGAGCAGCTCCCCTTCTTCACCGGCTACGGGGTCGAGATCGGGATGCTCATAGATATTCTTGAGACCTTCGGGCTGAACCGGATCGCCCAGGTCGACCTCGGCTCTCGGGTGCACCGCAACCAGGAGCTCTTTGACCTCTCGAAGATGGCCTTTGCGATCCTCCAGGTCGCCCTCAAGCGACTCGGCGACCGGCACCGGATGCACCTCCTCGAAGAGGTCAACCGCTCCATGAAGCTGATCCACTACGACAACGACCGCTTCTTCCTGGAGCTGAAGGACATCCACGACCAGGAGCGACCGGCGATGACCTCGGTCCCCGAGTACCTCGCCCGCCGCCACGAGCTCAGCACGGCCGTTCGCCAGCCGGAGAACGCGGGCCGAACGAACTAGGCCCTTGACCTAGTTCGACGTCGCAGCTAGCCGACTTCGAGCGGCTCGTCGCGGAAAGGACCGCCGTCCCGGCGCGCCACGAACGCATTTGCGTCGACGACCCTGCCCTCGACGCAGGAGACGATGAGGTAGACGGGCCCGGCCCAGGAACGTTCCTCGTCGAATACCGACCCCCGCGCCGGGTGGTCGGGGTGGGAGTGGTAGTAGCCCAGGATGTCCTCGCCCGCGTCGTCGGCCTCGCGCTGGGTGCGGATCATGTCGCGGGGATCGATCTCGTAGCGGTCTCGGGAGCGGTCGACGACCATGTTCCGGGCCCGGACCGTCCGGTTCACCCGGCTGCTCCCCCGCGCTCCGATCAGGAAGCCGCAGATCTCGTCCGGATAGCCCTCCTCAGCGTGGGCTTTGACAGCGTCGAAAGCGACCGCGGCGATCCTCACCGGCGGCGGTAGAGCCCGGTCGACAGGTAGCGGTCGCCGCTGTCCGGGAAGATCGTCACCACGACCCCCTCGCCGATCCTCTCGGCAAGCCTCCCCACACCCCAGAGCGCGGCGCCGGAGGAGTGGCCGACGAGGATCCCCTCCCCCTGGCTCAGGCGCCGGGCGAGGTCATACGCCGGTTCGGTCGGGCTCTCCCAGAGCTCGTCCGCGTGCTGCCGGTTCCAGATCCGGGGAACGATCGAGCTGGGCAGGTGCTTGAGTCCCTCGAGGCCGTGGAACTCTTCCGGCATCACCGCCACCGTGCCGATCCGGGGATCGTGCTCCTTCAGCCTTCGGGCGGTGCCGACGAACGTGCCGGTCGTGCCGAGGCCGGCGACGAAGTGGGTGATCCGGCCGCCGGTCTGCTCGATGATCTCGAGCCCGGTGCCGTTGTAGTGGGCCAATGGATTGGCCGGGTTCGAATACTGGTCGGGGTAGAAGTAGCGGTCCGGCTCCTCGGCGATCAGGTGCCGAACCAGGCGGATGGCGCCGTCAGAGCCCTCCAGGGGGTCGGAGTAGACGATCTCGGCTCCGTAGGCGGTGACCAGCTGCTTGCGTTCCCCGGAGACGTTGTCCGGCATCACCAGCTTCACCCGGTAGCCCTTGGCCGCGCCGACCATCGCATAGGCGATGCCCGTGTTGCCGGAGGTCGAGTCGATGATCACCTTGTCCCGGTTCAGCGCGCCGCGGCGTTCCCCGTCCTCGATCATCGCGAGCGCCGCGCGGTCCTTCACCGACCCTCCCGGGTTGAACCACTCCGCCTTGGCGTAGACCTCGAGGCGGGGGAACTCCGCTTCGAACAACCGGATCCTGAGCAGGGGCGTGTTGCCCACCAGCTCGAGGAGCGTCCTGGCCGCGGTTTGGTCGCCGATCATGCTTGCCAAGTGTAGGAACTACCCTTTCGGCGGCTGGAATTCCGGAGCCGCCAAAGGCTAGCGCTGGACGATCAGGACCAACGCGATGCCGATTGCCACGAAGACGGCCGCGAACCCATACCCGATGAGGGTTCGCCTGATCAAGGTTCCTCCCTCGGGGGCCAGGATGTTGACCGCGGCAATGCCCATCAGCAGCCCGCCCGCGACCAGGGCCAGCGACGGGTGGGTGTCGGGTGTGGGCAGCAGGGCGTAGACGAGGATGCCGAAGAAGAGAACCAGTTCCCCCAGCTGGACGAGCGAATAGAGGAGCAATCCGGCTACCCGCCCAGCGCCTGGAGGAAATCCTCGATGATGTCCTCCGCGTCCTCGATACCGGCTGAGATCCGGAGCGTCCCGGGATGGATCCCCAGGGCCGCCCGCTCCTCCGGGGTCAGGTAGCGGTGGGAGGTCACCTCGGGATAGGAGACGGTCGTCTCAACACCTGCCAGGCTGGCCGCGAAGCTGACCATCCGGAAACGGTCCAGCAGCTGCTGGACCCCGGCCCGCCCGCCGCCGAGCTGGATCGCCAGCATGCCCCCCGCACCAGCCGGGAGAAGCCGTCGGGCGAGGTCTTCCTGGGCCGAACCGGGGAGGCTCGGGTAGTGGACGCCGGCCACGTTGGGCGCCTCTCGGAGCGCTTCGGCCAGCGCCAGCGCGTTGGCGCTCATCCGTTCGACCCGGAGCGGCAGGGTGCGCAGCCCGCGCACCGCCAGCCAGGCTTCGAAGGGGCCCAGCGTGGTGCCCAGCCGGCTCGCCTTCGCCGCCGCGGCCCTGATCAGGTCCTTCGCCCCCACGGCCACGCCCGCGGTGAGGTCGGAGTGGCCGCCGATGTACTTGGTGGCGCTGTGGACGGACATCGTCGCGCCCAGCTCGAGAGGGCGGCAGAGGATGGGCGTCGCGAAGGTGTTGTCGACCAGGACGGGAATGTCCCGCTCGGCGGCCATCCGGCAGATCGCCTCCAGGTCGGCGATCCGGACCAGCGGGTTGGTGATCGTCTCGCAGACCACCAGGCCGGCTCCTTCGATCGCGCCGCGGACGGCCTCGAGGTCGGTGAAGTCGACGATCCGCGTGGTGTACCCGGCCGGCTCCAGCTCCTGCCGGAAGAGGACCCAGGTGCCGCCGTAGAGGTCGAGCGGCGCCACGATCGGGCAGGGACGCGGCGCGAGGGCGCCGATCGCGACCAGGATCGCCGCCATGCCGGAGCTGGTCGCCACGCCCGCCTCGGCTCCCTCCAGGTCGGCCACCGCCTCCGCCAGCATGGCCACGTTCTCGTTCGAGGTCCGCGCGTAGTAGTGGCCGGGAGAGTCGCCCCGGGCGACTGCGTCGTAGTCCTCCAGGCTCTCGTAGACGTAGACGGCTGTCTGCACGATGGGCGGGCTGAGCGACTCCCGCGCCTTCTTGGGATGGCCGGCGTGGACTGCCCGTGAGCCGGCTTTCAAGTGGCTAGCCCGAGCCCAGTAAGGTTCCGCCGGCGTACCGGGCCGAGGAGCCCAGCTCGCGCTCGATGACGAGCAGGCGGTTGTACTTGGCCACGCGCTCCGACCGCGCCGGCGCCCCGGTCTTGATCATCCCGACGCCCGTCGCCACGGCCAGGTCGGCGATGGTGGTGTCTTCGGTCTCCCCCGAGCGATGGGACATGACCGCGCTGTAATCGGCCGTTCGCGCCAGGTCGATGGTGTCGAAGGTCTCGGTCAGGCTGCCGATCTGGTTCACCTTGATCAGGATCGAGTTGGCGATGCCCTTGTCGATCCCTTCCTGGAGCCGGGTCACATTGGTGACGAAGAGGTCGTCGCCGACCAGCTGGACCTGGCTCCCCAGGCGCTCGGTGAGCAGAGCCCAGCCGTCCCAGTCGTCCTCCGCCATGCCGTCCTCGATGGAGATGATCGGGTAGCGCTCCACCCAGTCGGCGTAGAGATCGACGAGGCCTGCGGACTCCAGCGTCCGACCCTCGCCCGCCAGCTCGTAGCGGCCGTCCCTGAAGAACTCGCTGGCTGCCGGGTCGAGCGCGATCGAGACGTCGGTTCCTGGCGCGTAGCCGGCCTTCTCGATTGCCTCGACAAGCAGGTCGAGCGCCTCCTGGTTGGACTTCAGCTCGGGGGCGAAGCCGCCCTCGTCCCCCACTCCCCCACCGAGCTCGCGCTCGTGGACGATCTGCTTGAGCGCCTGGTAAACCTCCGCCACCGCGCGGATCGCTTCGGCGAACGTGGGCGGGCCGACGGGGCAGACCATGAACTCCTGGAGGTCGACGTTGTTGTCGGCATGTGCCCCGCCGTTGAGCAC
>JALZAP010000329.1 GCA_030948245.1 Candidatus Dormiibacterota bacterium
GGCACGGGAGGCGCCGTGGCTGCGTACCCAGGCGCCGGTACCGCCGGGCTTGAGGGCCGGGAGCCCCATCTCGACGAGGACGGCGTCGGGTCGCCCGGCGACAAGCTGCTCGACCGCCTCCAGTTGCCAGGGATGGCGATGCAGGTCGCGGACGACGATCACCAGCGACCTCCCGGCAGCCGTCCGGAGCAGCTCGTCGACGGGCACCGGCGGCCCGTCGTACTCGTGGCGGGTGGGCGCCGCGCCAAGCGCCGCCAGGTGCTCGCTCACGCCCCAGGGCACGGCGCCGACAGCGATGTTCGGGCGCTCGCGGAGCTGGACGACGACGGGGTCGCTTCCGATCCTCGGCCGCCGCTCGGCGCCCAGCCCACGGACCGCCGCGCGCAGCCCGATCGCACGGTCGGCGCCGGCCGCCGAGGTGGGCTGTTGGAGGCGCCATTCCGCCAGCCGATCGATCCGCTGCGCGGCGTCGGCCAACCGTGCCTCGGTCAGTCTCCCCTCACCCACCGCGGCAACGATCCCGTCGCGCAGCTGGTCGACGACCGCCTCGGTGTCGAGGCCGCCGCCGATGCAGATCGCGTCACAGCCGGCGGCCAGCGCCTGGACCGTTCCGGCGACGATGCCGACGCCGTCGACGATCGCACGCATCTCGATCCCGTCGCTTACCACGAGTCCCTCGAAGCCAAGCTCATTGCGAAGCAGGTCGTGGACGATCCGCCGGCTGAGGGTCGCCGGAAGCGAGTCGAGGGAGGGTACCAGCAGGTGCGCTGTCATCACCGACAGGACACCCGCGGCGATCGCCGCCCGAAACGGCTCCAGGGCGCCCGATGAGTGAGGGTCCTGGTTGACGACCGGCAGGGCGAGGTGGGAGTCGACCGAAGTGTCGCCATGGCCGGGGAAATGTTTCGCGCAGGCGGCAACCCCGGCACCCTGGAGCCCCGCCACGAAAGCCGCCACGTGCTCGCTGACCAGCGCCGGCTGGGAGCCGAAGGAGCGCACCCCGATGACCGGGTTGTCGGGGTTGCTGTTGACGTCGGCGTCGGGCGCGAGGTCGAGGTCGATGCCGGCGGCCGCCAGCTCGGCGCCCATCGAGGCGGCGACGGCGCGGGTCAGCGCCGCGTCGCGACCGATGCCGAGGGCGAGGTTGCCGGGGTAGGAGCTGCCGGTGCGGGCCTCGAGCCGGGTGACGTCGCCGCCCTCCTCGTCGATCCCCACCAGCAGCTCCGGCCGCTCGGCGTGGAGGGCAGCGGTGAGCGAGGCCACCTGCTCCGGCGACTCCACGTTGCGGCCGTAGAGGACGACGCCGCCGAGCCCGGCGGCGGCCCGGCGCCTGATCCAGTCGGGCGCGACAGTGCCCACGAAGCCGGGCAGCAGGCAGCGGTCGGCGAGCAGCTGGAGGGAGTCGGGCACGGTTCTTGTCAGCCCTTGACCGCGCCCGAGGTGAGGCCGCCGGCGATGTTGCGCTGGAGGAGGAGGAAGAAGGCGACCACGGGGAGCCCGGTCAGGGTCGCCGCCGCCATCAGCGGGCCCCACTGGGGGCCGTGGTTGGTCGTGAAGGAGGCGAGCCAGACGGTCAGCGTCTGGTGGCTGTTGGTGGAGAGCAGCACGTAGGCGATGATGTATTCGTTCCAGGCCTGGATGAAGCCGAAGATGGCGGTCGCGACGAGGCCCGGCCCGATCAGTGGGAGGACGATCCGGACGAAGGCCTCCTCCCGCCGGCAGCCGTCGATCATGGCGGCCTCCTCGAGCTCGGCCGGGATGTTGGCGATGAAGCCCCGCAGCGTCCAGACCATGAAGGGAAGGACGACCGCCATGTAGACCGCGATCACGCCGATCAACGTGTCTGTCTGGCCGACCTGGTCGAGCATCAGGTAGAGCGGGATTATCAGCGCGTTGAGGGGAACCATCTGGACCCCGATGATGAGCACGATGAAGGCGGTCCGACCCTTGAACCCGAAGCGTGCGACGGCCATCGCGGCGAAGAAGGCGAGAGCCAGCGAGGCGACCACCACAATGCCGACGACGACGATGCTGTTGGTGACGCCACTCAGGAAGTAAGGCCGAGCGATGGCGTCCTGGAAGTTCTGCAGCGTGAAGGGCGACGGGAACCACTTCGGGGTCAGGCTGAGGATGTCCCGGCCGGGCTTGAAGGCAGTCGCGATCATCCAGTAGATCGGGAAGATCATGGCCGCGAAGACGGCGAGCCCGAGAGCATCGATCCACAGCTGGCCCGCCCGACGGCGCCAGTTGATCCGGCGGCGCGCTCGGGCCGGCGCCGCGGTCCGGGCGATCGCGACCTGGTGAGCGGTGCCGGGAGCGATCACGTGGCGAGCTCCGCCGTCTCCAGCGTCTGCCGGACATAGAAGAAGGTGACCAGGGCCAGGACGGCGACCATGGCGACCGCGATGGCCGCGCCGAGCCCGTACTGGGTGACGCCGAAGGACTCCTTGTAGGAGTAGACCGCGATCG
>JALZAP010000330.1 GCA_030948245.1 Candidatus Dormiibacterota bacterium
GCTGAACAGGGCCTGGAGCACCGACTTCTGGTCGCAGCGCTATTCCGCCTGGGAGGAGGTCCTGCCACCCCGCCGCACGCCGACCTGGCCCAACCCGAGTCAGCAGCTCGACTTCCAGCGCTTCTCGTCCGACGAGCTTCTCGAGTGCTACGAAGTAGAGCACCGGGTGCTCAAGGCGCGGACGCCGAGGGTGCCGATCACGACCAACTTCATGCGCTTCTTCAAGCCGCTCGACTACTGGAAGTGGGCGGCGCGCGAGGACATCGTCAGCGACGACGTCTACCAGGACCCAAACGACCACGGCACCGTGCTGGAGGCGGCCATGGCAAGCGACTTGATGCGCTCACTCGGCCACGGCCGGCCCTGGGTGCGGATGGAGCAGACGCCCAACCGCGTCAACTGGCGTCCCGTCAACGCGGCCAAGCGCCCCGGCCAGATGCGGCTCTGGAGCTACCAGGCGGTCGCGCGCGGCGCCGACGGCGTGCTCTTCTTCCAATGGCGCCAGTCGCGGGCCGGCGCCGAGAAGTGGCACAGCGCCATGGTTCCCCACGGATCGCCGGCGGCCTCAGCCACCTGGCATGAGGTCAGCCGCCTTGGCAACGAGCTCAAGCTGCTCGACGCCGTCTGCGGCAGCCGGCACCAGGCCCAGGTCGCGATCCTCCACGACTGGGTCTCGTGGTGGGCACTCGAGCTCCCCTCCAAGCCTTCGACCGAGCTGCGCTGGATGGACCAGCTCCACGCCTACTACCGGCACCTGTTCGAGGCCAACGTGCTCGCCGACTTCGCGCACCCGGAGGGCGACCTCGCCGGGTACCGCCTCGTCCTGGTGCCCAACCTCTACCTCGTGAGCGACGCCGCCGCGGCCAACCTGAGGCACTTCGTTGAGGGAGGCGGCCACCTGGTGATGTCCTTCTTCAGCGGCATCGTCGATCCCAACGACCACGTCCGCCTCGGCGGCTACCCGGCGCCCTTCCGGGGACTACTCGGCCTGCGCGTCGAGGACTTCCTGCCACTTGCCCCGGGGAAGCAAGTCGGCGTCCGCTTCGCGACCGGGGGCGAAGGCCAAGGCGAGCTCTGGTCGGAGATCATCGAGCCGCAGGGCGCCGATATCCTGGCGACCTTCGCGTCGGGCGACCTGGACGGACGGCCGGCGGTGACCCGGCACTCCTTCGGGAAGGGCTACGCGAACTACGTCGGGACGCGGCTCGATGGCGATCTGATGGGCGCTTTCCTCCGCCAGGCGTGGATCGATGCCGGCGTCGAACCTGAATTCCTGGCGCCGCCGGGCGTCGAGGCGGTGCGGCGGCAGACGGCGCGCGGCACCTCCCTCCTCTTCCTGCTCAACCATCGCGACGAGCCGGTCAGCGTCAGCGCGCCGGCGGGCTCCGCCGACCTCCTCGCTGGGCGCGAAATCGGAGCCGATGGAATCCGCCTCGGCCCTCGCGACGTCGCCGTGTTGGAGGAAGCCGGTACTCTGACCGGCGGGGCCGGCGGCAGAGCGATGGATTCCAGATGACCAAGATCACCTATATCGGCGCCGGGAGCTCGACCTTCGCGGCCCGCCTGATCAGCGACCTCGTCGTGACGCCCGGCCTCGATTCGGGGACCTTCGCGCTGGTCGACATCGATCCCGAGCGGCTCGAGCTCTCCCGCCAGGTCGCGGAGAAGGTTGTCGCCGTTTCCGGACGGGACTGGAGGATAACAACCACCACCGACCGGACCGAGGCCCTCCCGGGCAGCCGCTTCGTCATCAACTCGATCGAGGTAGCCGGCCTCGACAGCGTCGAGCCCGACTACGCGATCCCCCTCAAGTACGGGGTCGACCAGTGCATCGGCGACACCATTGGCCCTGGCGGGATCTTCAAGGCGCTTCGTACCGGCCCGGCCTGGCTCGACATCGTCGCTGACGTCGAGCGCCTGGCACCGGCCGCCATCGTCATGAACTACACCAACCCGATGTCCATCCTGACCCTGGCCGCGAGCCGCGCCTCGAAGCTGTCGGTGGTGGGCCTCTGCCACAGCGTCCAGGGCACCTCGCGGTTGCTGGCGCGCTTCCTCGACATCCCTTACGAGGATCTCGACTGGCGCTGCGGGGGAATCAACCACAACGCATGGTTCACCCGGCTCGAAGCGGCCGGACAGGACCTGTATCCAAGGCTTCGCGAGCTGGCGCACAACCCCGCCATCTACGAGCAGGACCCGGTGCGCTTCGAGGTGATGCTCCACCTGGGTGCCTTCGTCACCGAGTCGAGCGGACACTTCTCGGAATACGTCCCCTATTTCCGCAAGCGCCCCGACCTGATCAGGCGCTACATTCGCGGCGGCTACCTCGGCGAGTCAGGCTTCTACGCGCACAACTGGCCGACCTGGCGCCAGATGAACGCGGCGGTCGTGAAGGGGCTGGTCGACGGGAGCATCGAGCTCGAGCTCGCCCGCAGCCACGAGTACGCGAGCTACATAGTGGAGG
>JALZAP010000046.1 GCA_030948245.1 Candidatus Dormiibacterota bacterium
CCCTTGGCCTGGTGGATGGTCATCACCTGAACCGCTGGCTCGACCTCCTCTCCCTGGGCGACCTCTTCATCGGTCTCGGAGAGCAGAACCAGCTCGAGATAGGCGATGAAGGCTCCCAGGGAATGGTCGCGGCGGCGATCGCAGAAGGCGTCGACGAGCTCGCCGAACTTCGCGAGGTTGGCGGCAACCTGGCGCTGCTCCGACTCGCTCTCGAAGGTGGCCACCTCGAGGTAACCCGTCGAGGCCATCAGCTCGAAGAAGAGCTCGTCGACCCCGAGCCGGGTCGCGAGGCCGACCAGCCGCCGGATGACGCCGACCCATGCCTGCGTGCTGTCCCAATGCTCCAGGGCGTTGAGCGGTGGCACGCCCGCCGACCGGGCCGAGGAAAGGCGGCCGAACACTTCGAGCGGATCGAGGCCGGCTGCCGGGCGGGCCATGAGCCGGCTGATCGCGAGCTCGTCGGTCGGATCCGCGAGAAGCCGCAGATAGGCGATCACGTCGAGGATCTCGGGCCGCCGGTAGAAGCCGCGCGCTCCCCAGAGCTGATGGGGGATTCCGGCTGCCCGGAGGGCAAGAACGACCGGGCGGGCGAGGGCGTTGGTCCGGACCAGGAGAGCGATCCGGCCCGTTGGCGTGCCGGCCTCCGCCAGATCCGCCACCTCTGCGGCGATGTGGAGTGATTCGTCGAGGCCGGTGGCGGCGTGGGCGAGTTCGACCCGGGGGCCGGCGCCACGAAATGCGGAGAGCGACTTTGCCACCCGGTTCGGGTTGTTGCGGATCAGGCTCGCGGCAGCGGCGACGACATTCGCTGAGCTCCTTCGGTTGCGGCCGAGGGATCGGGTGACAGCCCCCGGGAAGGACCGGACAAACCGCTCCATGCTCGCCAGGGAGGCACCCCTGAACCGGTAGATGCTTTGATCGTCATCTCCCACCACGCAGACGTTCTGGCTTCCGCCGAGGAGCTCGACCATCCGCTCCTGGGCGAGATTGGAGTCCTGGTACTCGTCGACGAGGACCGATGTAAAACGTTTTACATTCCGCTCTCGGGCCTCCGGACGAGCCTCGAGCAGGCGTACCAGCTGGAGAATCAGATCGTCAAAATCGAACAGCTTCTCGGCCTCGGCTCGCCGTTGGTAGGCACGGAACAGGCGGAGTGCGGCGAGCAGCTGATCCCCGAGCTCGCGGTCCTCGCAGGTCCGCGCCCAGTCCTCGAGACGGGCGAGCGCGACCAGCTCCTGCTTCAGCCGCTCGAGGAGTCGCAGCAGTGGGTTCACAAGGTCGTCGGGTCGCTCCGCTCCGACCAGCGCCGGATCGCCCAGCTCCCAAAGGAGCTCACGGAGCAGGATCCAACGATCCGCCCCGGCAAGCACCCTGAAGCTGGGCGGGACGCCGATCCGCCAGCCGTCCTCCCGCAGCAGCGTCTGCGCAATCGAATGGAAGGTGCCGATCCAGAGCTCGCCCAGGTAGGAACCGAGTCCCGCTTCGATGCGTGCCCGCATCTCCGCCGCGGCGCGCTCGGTGAAGGTCATGACCAGGATCGAACTCGGTTGCGCCCCGGCGGCTACGAGGCGGTGGAACCGCTCGGCGATCACCGCCGTCTTGCCGGTGCCCGCGCCGGCCACCACCCGCACCGGACCCCGCAGCTCGGACACCGCCTGCCGCTGCTCCCGGTTCAGGCTCATCCCGGCACCCCTATCTGAATAATCGTCAGGAGGACGCGTTTCGCCGGCCCGTCCGAACCTTGAGGGAGCGGATCCGCCGGCCCGGGCTTGCTTCGTTCAAGCGCCGGAGGAGCTGCTCGCCGTCCAACCGCAGCTGGTGCGCCAGGGCCGGGTTGGGAGTCGTCACCGTCAGCGTCGAACCGTGCAGCTCGAGCGTTTCGCAGTCGGCCGCAAGGTTGGGTCCGAGGATCTCCGCGAAAGCGAGGCGGGCACGCATCTCGATTACACGACCGGAGGCCGGCTGCCCGGCGAGGACCTTCGGTAGCAGCTTCCCAAGCCTATCCACAGGCTTCCACACGTCCTCCGGTGATGCAGCGAACAGCCGCCCGCTCCATCAGGTCGGCCGGAAACGGCTCCGCCTCGACCGAGGTCACGATCACCTGCCCGGTCTCCCCCACCCGGGCGAGCAGCGCGCTGCGACGCGCCGGGTCGAGCTCACTGAGGACGTCGTCGAGGAGCAGGATGGGTCGCTGGCCGGAGCGCGCCTCGATGAGGTCGGACTCGGCCAGCTTGAGGCTCACCACCGCCGTCCGCTGCTGGCCCTGGGAGGCGAAGCTCCGAGCGTCGGTGCCCTGGATCGTTATCGAGAGGTCGTCCCGGTGCGGGCCCACGCTCGTGCTGCCACGCCGCAGGTCGTCCTCCAGCGCGCCGCCCAGCGCAGTGGCGAGGTCGACCGGCGCACCCGAATAGGCGACCACCAATGTCTCGCCCTCGGCGATCGCGGCGTGGTTGGCGGCCGCCAGCGGCGCGAGCTCGGCAACGGCCTCCCCCCGAGCGGCGATGATGGTCGTGCCGAGCGCGGCCAGCTCCGCGTCCCAGACGGAGAGCGATTCACGGCCCTCCTGGCCGGCGTTGATCCGCCGCAGCAGGTGGTTACGCTGGTCGAGCACCCGGCGATAGCGACCCAGGGACCGGCCGTATCCCTTCATGACCTGGACCAGCATCTCGTTCAGGAAGCGGCGGCGATGCTCGGGGCCACCTTTCACCAGGCTCAGGTCCTCGGGCCAGAAGAGCGTCGCCTGGACCTCGCCCGGCAGGTCGACCGCCCGCCGCGGCAGTCCATCCACCCGGATCGTCTTCGAGGCCCTCTCGCCCTCTTGGGAGACCCGCAGCGAGAGTTCGACCGACCGGCCACCGGTTTCGACGAGCGCTTCCACCAACGCATCCGGGCCCAGCGGGCCGATGAGGTCGGCCTCGCGACGGGCGCGGGGCGAGGAGGAGAGGGCGAGGATGGCGACGGACTCGAGCAGGTTGGTCTTGCCCTGTGCGTTCTGGCCCAGGAAGACGTTGAGATGGGGTCCCAGTTCGAGCTGCAGGCGGGCGTAGTTGCGGTAGTTGCGAAGCGTGAGTGAGACCAGCCTCAAATTCGCGAGGCTTTCTACATCGCGACCCGGACCGGCATTATCACGTACACGTAGTCGTCCTTGCCCGGCATCCGGATGAGGCCCGGGCTCAAGGGGCCGTTGAACTGCAGCTCGACCTTGTCCTGGCCGATGACGCCGAGCGCGTCCAGCACATAACGGGCATTGAAGGCGATCTGGATGTCCGAGCCCTCGACCGCGGCGTCGATCTCGGCCTGGCTGTCGCCGACCTCGTTGGTGGTGGCGGAAAGGTTCAGACCGGTTTCACTTGCGCGGATCCGGATGACGTTCGCGCTGTCCTTGGCGAAGAGCGACACGGCACGCACCGTTTGGACCAGGTCTGACGTCGTCGCCGAGACCACCGTCGAGCTCTTGGTGGGGACAACCTGTGAATAGTTGGGGTAGTTGCCGTCGATCAGGCGTGAGTTGACCTCCGAGCTGCCGGCGCGGAAGAAGACCTGGTTGCCGGCCTTGGAGACGATGATCTCGAGGTTCTGACCCTCCCCGCGCAGGGCTCGACCAAGCTCTCCGAGCGCGCGGGCCGGCACGATCAGGCTGGCGTCGATCTCGTCTGCGCGGCTCGCCTTGAGCTTGCGCACGGCAAGCCGGTGGCCGTCGGTCGCGGCCAGCGTGAGATCGGTTCCCTTGACCTGGAAGAGCACGCCGGTGAGCACCGGTCGTGCCTCATCGGTGGATGCCGCCATCTGGGTCTGCTCGACCGCGCGGAGCATCTCGTCGAGGGAGACCTCGAGGCGGTCACCCTCGTCCGGCCGGGGGCTGGGCGGAAACTCCTCCGCCTCGATGCACTTGATGTGGGTGTCGAAGCGGCCGCAGCGCAGGCTCAGGGTCTGGGTCTGAAGATCGAGCTCGAGCGTCAGCTCCTGGTCGGGGAGTGTCGACACGAAGTCGGTGATGAGCCGCGCCGGGACCGTGGTGCCGCCCTCGTCGGCGACCTCCGCCGGCACCACCTTGCGAATCCCGATCTCAAGGTTGGTGGCAGTGAGCGCCAGGCCCTGGTCGGTGGCCTGGAGGAGGATGTTGTTCAGGATCGGCAGCGTGGTGCGTGCCGAGATGGCCCTTGAAACCGCTTGAAGGGATTGGCCGAGCGGACCCGGCATGCAGCTGACTTTCAACGCTCGCTCCTTGTCCCCACGACTTCAGTACTGAACCGATAAAGGTATTCAGCCGGCGTAGCAGTAGGCCCTGTGCAGTCTGTGCATGGCGAGTTCGCTGTGAACTCAGCGCCGGGTCGCAAAGTGTATAGGAAAAGCCGCCGCCTTCCACCCTGCCGGTTAAGGCTGACGGTGGAAAGAAAACGGAGCTGTCGGTTCTTAACCAGCAGTCCCTGCCGGTTCCACCGGGCGCTGTGCAGAGGGGCGCCGATCATCGGTCCGCGTAGAGCCGGTCGCGGATGGACTGGATCTCGTAGCGCAAACGCTCGTCCTCCTTCAGCTCATTGGCGATCTTCTCGATCGAATGCAGCGCGGTCGTGTGGTCCCGGCCGCCGAAGGCCTGGCCGATCACCGGCAGGGAGCTCGGTGTCTCCTCGCGGACGATGTACATGGCGACCTGGCGGGGGAAGACGATGTGCTTGTCGCGCCGCTTCCCGGTCAGCTCGTCGAGCGGGATGCTGTAGTGATCGGAGACTGCCTTCTTGATGGCGTCGATCGAGATCGGGCGGCGGGAGGCGGCCGGGATGATGTCGCTGAGCAGGACGGCCGCGGCCTCGGTATCCATCTCCCGCTGGTGGATCGACGCGAAGGCGATGACCCGGGTGAGCGCGCCTTCCAGCTCGCGGATGTTCTTCTGGACCTTGTGGGCGATGAAGGTCAGGACGTCCTCCGACACGTAGCCGCCGGCGGTGCCGAGCTTCGACTTGAGGATCGCCAGGCGGGTCTCGAAGTCGGGTGGTTGGATGTCCGCGATCAGGCCCCATTCGAACCGGGAGCGGAGGCGGTCCTCCAGGGTCGGGATCTCCTTGGGCGGTCGGTCGGACGAGATGACGATCTGCTTGTTGATCTCGTGGAGGGCGTTGAAGGTGTGGAAGAACTCCTCCTTGGTCCGGTCCTTGCCGGCCAGGAACTGGACGTCGTCGATCAGCAGGACGTCGACGGTGCGGTACTTGTGCCGGAACTCGCCCATCTGGGCGGTCTGGATGGAGGCGATCACCTCGTTCATGAACTGCTCGGAGGTGAGGTAGGCGACCCGCTTCTTTGGAAAGCGGCGGCGCACCTCGTGGCCGATCGCGTGCATCAGGTGGGTCTTGCCGAGGCCGACCCCGCCATAGAGGAAGAGGGGGTTGTAGGCCTGGCCGGGGGAGTCGGAGACCGCCATCGCGGTGGCGTGGGCAAAGCGTGAGTTGTTGCCGACCACGAAGGAGCTGAACTTGAACTTCTCGTTCAACTCGGCGTTGGCGACGGTGACGATCTCGCCCGCCTCATCGTCCAGGGTGAGGCGGGGCTCGTCCTCATCGTCGTGGTGCCGCGGATGGCGGCGTGAGGTCGACGCGGCGACGACGAAGTCCACCTCGGCCTCGGTGCCGGTGACCGCCTGGAGCGTCTCCTGGATCAGGCTGGCAAAGCGGTCCTCGAGCCAGTCCTTGGCCAGCTTGCTGGGAACCGCGATCCGAAAGGTGTTGCCTTCCAGCGACTGGAGCGAGGTGTTCTTGACCCAGGTCTCGTAACTGGGCTTGGCGAGCTGGTAGCGGAGCTCCTCCTGGACAGCGGTCCAGATCTGCTCCTGGTTCATCGCTCCACTCATTCCGCGAAGATCCCGTCGAGGTAGCTGAGCCCGGCCGGGGTGAGCTTCAGGTGGGCCTGGTCGGCCGGGTCGAGCAGCCCGAGCCGGCGGAGCGAGGCGAGCTCGGAGCGGGCCGCGGCGGCCGGGATGCGGAGCTCGTCGCAGATCGTCGTCAGGCCGCTGCCGCCAAGCTCGGCGAGCAGGAGGAGGACCCGCTTGCCGTTGTCGCTCAGCTCGGACGGGCGGTCGGCGGGTGGGTAGTCAGTTGGCAGATCGGCCAGCTGAGCGGAGGCCAGGCTCGAACGTGTGTCTCGACCGATTTCCGCGAACTGCAGCGTTACCACCGTCCCACCCCCCAGGTTGTCGCTGATCTCCAGTCGGCCGCCGCCTTCCTCCGCCTGCCGCGCCGCGACCGTCAGCCCCGAGCCGACACCCGCGATGATCCGCCGCTCTGCCTCGCCCGCGCTGGAGTAACCGGGTTCGACGGCGCGCTGCTTATCCGCAATCCCCGGCCCGTGGTCGGCGACCCGGAGAGTTCGGCCTCGGTCGAGGACGGAGACCGTCGGACTTTGGAAGCGCGCGTGTACGAGGTTCTCGATCAGGGCCTTGACGGCCGGCTGGGGAAGGATCGCCCCCTGGTCGCGGATAACCCGCTCGGTAGCGGTGCAAAGCCTGTGGATAAGTTCCACCGGACCGGTCCCCTGCACTTCTTCGACCTTCGGCTCCGGCTCGCCATCGCGATATATGGCGAGCCGAGCCGACAGGCAGGTTTCCGGCCCGACCTGCAAGCTCTGGCGTCTCCTTGTTGCTGCGTGTGGAAACCACGACCGAGTTAAATTCGAGCCTTCGACTGGCCGCCTTCCAGGCGGCCGCTCGCGTCGGACATGGGATCCAAAACAACCGGAAGCGACTTATCCACAAAATGACCACAGCCCGTGGATAGAATGGTTGCTGCGACGCGTAGCGGGACGATTGCTTCGGACTGTGGCCGCGGTACCCCAAGACCGCTTCCGGGGCCGGATTCTAGCAAAGGCTCGAGGCGGTCGCAAGGCAGCCGGACGCATTAAAGCTGACATGCCGCTTAACACGCCGCGAATACGATTTGTATACTCGGCGAGTTCACTCGCAATGAGCATTAAGAACCCCGGCGGTTAATAAGAAGCAAAGAAAAGAATCAAGAAGAGAGGTCGATCGAAATCAAGAGGACATACCAACCGAAGAAGCGCTACCGACGCCGCGTCCACGGTTTCATGAAGCGGATGAGCACGGTGGGTGGAGCCAGGATTATCCAGAACCGCCGGCGTAAGGGCCGAGCCCGGCTGGGCGCGAACTGAGGGTAGCTTGGCCCTCGGGCCAGGCCGCGGTCGGTGAAAAAACGCTCTCGGCTGACCGCACGAACTGATTTCCAGCGCCTGCTGACCGGGCGCCGCCTTTATGCCGGCGCGAACCTTGTGGGCTTCGCCACGGCGGGGCGCGCTGAGCGGAGCCGGGTCGGCGTCAGCACCAGCAGGCAGATCCAGGGCGCCGTCGCGCGCAACCGAGCGCGCCGCCGCGTCCGGGAAGCGGTACGGCTGCGGTTGCTATCGGATGGTTTGATGGGTCGAGGCTCGGGAATAACCTTCGACGTCGTACTGATCGCCCGCCCGCCGGCGCTGACGGCCCCCTTCGCCCAGATCGAGGCCGAGATCCGCGAGTTCGGTGACCGGCTCGATCGAATCGATCTGAAAGCAACTTGAATGAAATCAATCGTCCTGGGCCTGATCCGCGGCTACCAGCACACCCTGTCCCACCTCTTCACCGGCTCCTGCCGCTACTACCCTTCCTGCTCTCAGTACACTTACCAGGCGGTCGAGCGGTACGGGTGGGCCCGTGGATCGTGGATGGGAATGCTCCGGATCCTTCGCTGTCACCCCTTTGCGAAGGGCGGCTACGATCCAGTCCCGTGACCGCCACGTATACGACCAGAGGTAGCCACTTGAAGAGCCGAGAGGTCGCGTCATAGACCTTCGCCACGCATTTGATTTCCTGGGCCCGATCAAGACGCTCTGGGAGACGACCTTTCTGGCCGGCGTCACATGGGGTCTGACCACTCTCTACCACGCCTTCGTCGGGGTGCCTGGACTGGCCGTGATCGGGGCATATGGCCTCGCCATCATCGCGCTGACAATCATCATCAAGCTGCTCCTGGCGCCGCTCTATCAGCTGCAACTTTCACTGAGCCGGAAGAGCATGATGGAGCAGCGAAAACTGGCTCCTGAAGTCGCCAAGCTGAAGAAGAAATACAAGGGCGATCCGCAGAAACTCAACACCGCGACAATGGAGCTCTATAAGGAGCACAACGTCAACCCGCTGGGCGGATTGGTCGGTTGTCTACCGGCGCTTGCGCAGTTCCCGATCCTCACCGCGCTGTACTGGGCCTTCTCGCAATACAAGGTTCATGATGCGCACTTCCTGTTCATTCCGACGCTCCTCGACTCGCCGTCAAAACATCTTCTGTTTCCTGGCCTGCCGCTGCTTCCAACTGTGGTCTTCGCAATCATTCCATTGCTCGCCGCCGCGTCCACTTATGTGCAGGCAAAAATGATGCAGCAGCCACCCAATCCGCTCGCAACCGAGCAGGAACTGCAGGCTCAGCAGATGACCAAGAGCATGTCGATGATGATGCCGCTGATGATCGCGTACTTCGCCATCGTCACACCTGCCGGCCTCGGCCTCTACTGGTTCATCTCGAATTGCGTTGCTATAATCCAGCAGTATTTCGTGACCGGCTGGGGGCAGTTGCCGATACCGGGAAGGGGTTCTGGAAAGTGAGGTCGGCTGTAGGTCGCGGCCGCACTCTTGACGAAGCGGTCGATGCGGCATTGATCGAGCTTGGTGAGAGCCGGCGCAACGTTGACGTGAAGGTGCTCGGCGAAACGCCTGAGGAGACGGTTGTCGAGGTTTCGATAATCGACCCGACGGAGCCGGCACGTCCAGTTGCCGCAGCTGTCCCGGCAGCGACAGACCCCGTTGCAGAGCGCGGCCGGGAGCTCGTCGGCGAGCTCATCGAGCGGATGGGGATAGCCGGTCAGGTCAGCGTGCGCCAGGCGGGTGACCCGATTGTGCTCGACATCTCGGGCCGTGAGCTCGGGCCGCTGATCGGCTGGCGGGGCGAGAACCTACGAGCACTGCAGACGGTTGTCAACATGCTGATGAGCAAGGTCGGTGCCGACCGCCGCGTCATAGTCGACGTCGAACGCTACCGCCAGCGGCGCGAGCACACGGTGCGCGAGATCGCGTTCCGGGCGGCGCGCCAGGTCAAGGTGACCGGCGATCCGATCACCCTCGACGCCATGCAAC
>JALZAP010000047.1 GCA_030948245.1 Candidatus Dormiibacterota bacterium
CATCCAGCAGGCGCTCCTCGCTCGACTTCATGAACTTGGTCAGCTTCTCCTCGAAGGCTGGGTCAGCGCCTTCCGGCAGCACCTTGTCGCGCTTTCCGCGCCGCCATTTCGGCAGCAGCGCAGTTGGCGTGTCACGGGTCTGCTTGAGCGACAGGTCGTACTTCCCGTTGGCGGGATTGACCTGGAGCACCTTCACGTTCACCCGCTCATTGAGCTTCAGGTGGTCGCGTACGTCGCGGACGTACTCGTATGCGATCTCCGAGATGTGGATCAGGCCGGTCTCGCCGCCGTCGAGGTTGACGAAGGCGCCGAAATGGGTGATCCCCGTCACGATGCCTTCGACGATCTGTCCGACGAGGCTGGACGAGGCCGGACTACTGCCGTTTGCCGGGGATCCGTTGGGAGAGGATCCGTTGCTGGCTTCCGGTTGGGTCTCGGGTGTGGCCGGGGCTACGGTCTGCTGCAGGTCGGCCTCCGGCGGCCGAGCCGTCAGCGTCTCACCGGTGCCAGAAATTAGCGATCCACCTCCCCAGCGACTCCCAAAATCCTCGTCCTTCAACAGTCACTTTCGCACGTGCCCGCGGCGAGGTCGCTGCGCTTGGCGCGGACCCACCGACGACGTAAACACGCTCATCACTTCGAGCATAACCGTGTGCGCGCGCATCTTCACCTGCGGTCGCGCCGGCAGCGCTGGCCAGCAGGTCGCGACGGTAGCCGTCGTTCTGCGCGGCGACCATGGCGTTCTGCCGTCGCAGGTCGGCTGCCTGGGCATTCAGCTGGTGGTTGAGAAGGACCTCCTGGGCGAACGCATAGGCAACCCAGACGGCCACCGCCAAAAGCAGGGCCAGCAGCACGAACTGCCTGGAAACAGGCGCGGGCTTATTGACTTTTCCGACCCTGGTGGTGGTGTGGATGCGACGCATGCTGGGATGTTGTTTGTCTTCGCGGAAACATTCCACTCGGGAACGACTGGGGACGATAACACAGGGCTTGTCGGAAAGGAACCGGCGCTTGTGTTAAGCCGACTCCGTCCAGAGAGCCTCGAGCGCGGCCGGCTCGAGCGACGCGAGGTCGACACCGCGCTCGCCGGCGATTGCCTCCATCGCCTTGAAGCGCTCAATGAAACGACGACCCGCGGCACGCAGCGCGTCCTCGGGGTTCACCTTTCGCTTGCGAGCCACATTGACGAGCGCGAAGAGCAGGTCGCCGAACTCGCGGAACAGCTCCTCATCGCTGGTAGCCGCGGCCAGCTCCGCAGCTTCCTCGGCAACGCCCGCCGCAGCACTCGCCGCATCGCCGTAGTCGAAGCCGACCCGTGCCGCGCGTTTCTGGATGCCAAGCGACCAGGCGAGCGCCGGGAGCGTCGCCGGCACTTTGTCGACCGGTGACTCGGGCGACGATCCATCGCGTTTCGCGCTCTCGATCTTGTCGCGCTCCCAATTGCGAAGCACGTCCTCGGCGTCTCGGACCTCGCGGTCGCCGAACACGTGCGGGTGGCGCGCCACCATCTTGGCAGCCTCCTGCTCGGAGATCGCGGCGGCGTCGAAGCGGCCCTCGTCGGCCGCGATCTGGGCATGCATCGCGACCTGGAGAAGAACGTCACCGAGCTCCTCGCGGAGCTTCGACTCGTCGCCCGAGTCGATCGCCTCGAGCAGCTCGTAGGTCTCCTCCAACAGGTACGGCCGCAGCGACTGATGCGTCTGCTCGCGGTCCCACGGGCAACCGTCGGCGGCGCGGAGGCGGCGCACGACCTCGAAGACCGCGGGCAGTCCGGGCGGGTAGGGCTGGTCAGACACCGGCGTTGATTCTGCCACCTTGGTAGAGGTCCTCCATCGCGGCGAGAAGGTCGAGCAGATCGGTTCGCCAACCGTCGCCGCGCCGCTGCAGCTTGAGCCGGTTGGGCGTGACCCGCAGGCGCCCGGCATACCGGCGGACCAGCTCATCCACGTCGAGCGGTCGGTCGGGATCGACGGTGAGCACTACCTCGGGCCCGTCGGCGACGACCGAGCGCAGGCCGATCCGCTGTCCGCGCAGCTTCACCCGGAGTGAGTAGGCGAGGTTGTCGAGCTGAGCGGGTGGCGAGCCGTAGCGGTCGCGCAGCGAGCGGAAGATGCCCTCGAGCTGCGGCTCGTCCTCGGCTCCCGCCAGCTCGCGATAGGCCTGCAGGCGAAGCCGCTCGTCGCGGATGTAGGACCGCGGGATGAAGTGGTCGAGAGGCAGGTTGAGGTTCATCTCCGGCGTCGTCAGGACGTCCTGGACCAGATCCTCATCGCCGCCGCCGCGCAGCCGCTGGACGGCGTGGCCGAGCATCTGGACGTACATCTCGAAGCCCACAGCTGCGATCGCGCCGTGCTGCTCCGAGCCGAGCAGGTTGCCGGCACCGCGAATCTCGAGGTCGCGGAGCGCGATCTTGAAGCCCATACCCAGCTCGTGCAATCCCGACATCACATCGAGCCGCTTGTCAGCGTTCTCAGTCAGTGAGCGAGTGGCGTCGAAGAGGAGATAGCTGTAGGCGCGCTTGCCCGCGCGTCCAACCCTGCCTCGCAGCTGGTAGAGCTGGGAGAGACCGAAGCGGTCCGCGTTCTCGACCAGGATCGTGTTGACGTTGGGAATGTCGAGGCCGGACTCGATGATCGTCGTGCAGACGAGGACGTCGAACCGTCCCTGGTTGAAGTCGACCATCACTTTCGCGAGCTCGTCCTCCGCCATCTGCCCGTGGCCCACCGAGACGCGCGCAGCGGGCACGAGCCGGCGCACCCGCTCGGCGGCCTTCTCGATGGTCCGCACCCGGTTGTGCAGGAAGTAGACCTGGCCGCCGCGGTCGAGCTCGCGCTCCACCACCTGCTTGACGAGCTCGTCCTCGTCGGCGGTCACATAGGTCTTGATCGGCTGGCGATCCTCCGGCGGAGTCTGAATGACGCTCATGTCGCGAAGCCCGGCGACGGCCATGTGCAGGGTCCGCGGGATCGGCGTCGCGCTCAGGGTGAGCACGTCGACGTTGGCGCGGAGGCGCTTCAAGCGCTCCTTCTGGACGACCCCGAAGCGCTGCTCCTCGTCGATTATCACAAGTCCTAAGCGCTTGAAGCGGACGTCCTTCTGGAGCACCCGATGGGTGCCGATGACGATGTCCACGGTGCCCGCCTTGATGCCCGAGATCGCCTTCTCCTCTTCGTCCTCGGAGGCGAAACGGGAGAGCATCGCGATCTCCACCGGGTAGGGCTGGAGCCGCTCCCTGAAGACCAGGAAGTGCTGTTGGGTGAGGATCGTCGTCGGCACCAGCATGGCGACCTGTTTGCCGCTCTGGACCGCCTTGAAGGCGGCGCGCAGCGCCAGCTCGGTCTTGCCGAAACCGACGTCGCCGCAGAGCAACCGGTCCATCGGCTTGTCGGACTCCATGTCGGCCTTGATCTCGGCCAGCGCGGTCAGCTGGTCGGGCGTCTCCTCGAAGGGAAAGGAGGCCTCGAGCTCGGCCTGCCAGGGCGTGTCCGGATCGAAGGCGAAGCCGGGTTTCGCCTCCCGCGCCGCGTAAAGCTTGAGGAGGTCGTCGGCGATATCCTCGACCGACTTCTTCGCCCTGCTCCGCGCCTTTTCCCAAGCACCTGTGCCCAACCGGTTCAGCTGCGGGTCGCCTTCTCCCCCGCCGAGGTACTTCTGGAGCCGGTCCAGGAACTCGACCGGGACGAAAAGGCGATCGCCTTCCGCGTACTCAAGCTCGAGGTATTCGCGCTCGACGCCGTCCAGCTCCTTCAGGCCCATCCCCTGGAAGCGGGCCACCCCGTGGTCGACGTGCACCACGAGCTCACCGGGTTGGAACTCGAGGCTCACCGTGGGCAGCGCCTTGCCGGCGCCACCACGCCGCGTCACCGGCCGTCGAACGCGCCCGAACAGCTCGTGGTCGGAGAGGACCGCGATACCCAGCCCGGGGTTGTCGGCGCCGACCGGCAGGTCGGCATCACCGTGAAGAAGGCCCGGCAATACGGTCGCGTCGAGGTCGAGCTCGAGCTCGACCACCTGCCGGCCGGCCGCCTCCTCAGTGAGAAACGCCTCCAGCCGCTCCGACTGCTCGGTCGCGAGCACCACCGACTCCCGCTCGGCGAGCAGCTGGTTGAGCGCGGCCGGCCGGCGCAGGATCGGCTCGGGCTGCCGCCAGCCGAGGTCGACTGCGCGATCCGACTCACCGGCCGTGATCCGGATCCGCTCCCATCCCCTGGCGTCGAGGCGATCGCCGGGGACCATCGGCGGCCGGAAGCCGGGCGGCAGCTCATGGTCGACGGCCTCGGCCGCAGTCAGTGAGGCCGTCTCATGCTCGAGCTCAGCCACGTCGGCAAGCTGACGGTCCGGCTCGATGTCGATCACGAGGGCGTCCTTCGGCAGGTGGTCGAAGAGGGTCGGCAGGGAGGGCTCGAGGTAGGCCGCATAGAACTCGACGCCGGGGAAGGACGAACCCGCACCCATGCGAGCCAGGTCGTCCTCCCACTCCGAGCGGACGTCGCCCCGAAGGTGGTCAAGCCCACCGGCCTGGCGGATTCGGGCCACCGCTCGGTCGCCGCGTTCTGGCCCCAGCACGAGCTCCCGCCCCGGCCGGACGGTCACCCTTGGGACCGCCATCACCGATCGCTGGTTGGCTGGGTCGAAGAGGCGAAGGCTCTCCACCTCGTCACCGAAGAACTCGGCACGGACCGGCGCCCGACCGGCAGCGGGATAGACGTCGAGGATCCCGCCGCGCACCGAAAACTGGCCGGGTTCTTCGACAAGCGGCTCGCGGGTGTAGCCGAGGTCGATGAGCTGGGCCGCCAGCCGGTTGAGGTCGGCTCGGGCTCCGGGTGCGAGCTCGACGGCTGTCGAGGCGAGCACCTCGGGCGCCAGGGTCGGCCGCATTGCCGCCCGCCGTGAGGAGACGACAAGACTCGGCTCTCCACCGCCCGCCAGCGCGGCGAGCGCCTCCAGCCGCCGGCCAACGGCTGGATCGACCGCCGGCGGACGGTCAAGAAAGGAGATGGCGATCTCGGCGAAGAGGTAGCTTGTCGGTCGTCCCGCCAACCAGGGGCGCAGCTCGACCAGGAATCGATCCGGGTGCCGGACCAGGATCAGGGCGATGCGGCCCTCCTCATGGGCGCGGCGGGCAAGCGCGCCGGCGACCATCGGCCAGGCGCCGGTGGGCAACCGGGCGATCGAGTCCCCGCGCTGGAACGAGTCAGGCAGGACACGCTGCCAGAGTGCGCTCACGGGATCTCCTCGCAGCCGAGGGACCCTGCCCGGTTGTACCTGTCCATGGCGGCCTGGACGCCCGAGCTCAGCGCGAGCTCGAGCGCATCGACCACGCCGCCCCGGATCTCGTCGAGCGACTCGGCCTCGCGCTTGGAGAAGCGCCCCAGCACGTAGCGGACGCCGTCACCGACCGGACGGCCGACCCCGATCCGGAAGCGGACGAACTCGTGCGTTTTGAGGGAGCTCATCAGCGAGAGGACGCCGTTGTGCCCGGCCGCCGAACCGCCGCGGCGAATCCGCAGCCGGCAGAGGGGAAGATCCAACTCGTCGTAAACCGCCCACACCGACTCCGGCGCCAAGCCGAGGTCACGAACGGCGGCAGCCACAGCCTGACCACTGAGGTTCATGAAAGTCTGCGGCCAGGTCAGCCACACGCGCCGTTCCGGCGAAAGATCGGTATTGCCGACGAGCGACTTCCAACGCTTCCTGGTCATCGACACGCCGAGTCTCTCGGCGAGCAGTGCGACGCACTCCGCCCCGAGGTTGTGGCGAGTCCCGGCGTACTCCGTCCCTGGGTTGCCGAGACCGACGATCAGGAGATTCTCCAAGTTCTTGTCTGTGCTTCTCCGCTTATCAATGGACGCGCGAAAGCCCGCGGCGGCGCCGCTGCCGTCGGGGTCTGCGAGAACCTAAAGCCTACCCGCGAGCCGTCGGTTTCAAGAGCCGGCCGGCCGAGAGCTCGATTCCCGATCGGTTGAGGGCGTTCAGTGTCAGCCGGTTCATCTCGGCTTCCTGGGCCGCGCTCGCATGGTCCCAGCCGAGAATGTGGAGCAGGCCGTGGACCGCCAGCAGGCCAAGCTCGGCGTCCGCCGGGTGGTCGAACTCAAGGGCCTGACGTTCTACCGCCGGCCAGCTGATGACTATGTCGCCGAGGTGGGCGCCGGCTGCCCTGTCCCCGGATGGAAACGAGAGCACGTCGGTCGCGTGATCATCGCCGAGAAATCGGCGATTGAGCCGCCGAAGCTCGCGGTCGCCCGAGACCTTCAGCGCCAGTTGCCAATCCGCGCCTGGGAGCCGAGCAGCGACTTCCGGCACCGTGGCGGCCGCCTCGATCACCGAGCGAATCCTGGCAGGCGAGACCGGGGCGCGGACCGCCTTTACAACCGCGATCACTCCGCCGGATTGTGACCGAGCGCAGCCGGATTGGTCGCGGCCGAGCCTCCACTAACCTGACTCGGTGGCCGGCTTCATCCTTTTCATTCATGCTCGGCTGGCGCTGGCCGCGATCCTCTTCGCGATCTTGCTCGGAGCCTGGGGCAGCTACCAGTACTTCCGGCACAAGGCGGTCAGCGGCGGGTTCCGCTCCGCTTATCTCCTGCTCTGCGGCTTGACTGCGGTGCAGGGGTTGGCCGGCATCCTCAACCTGCTGTTGGGAACCAAGCTGCACTACCCGCTCCACCTGGTCTATGGCATCTTTGCGGTTCTTTTCTTGCCCGGGCTTTACTTCTATTCAGCCTCCGGCCGCGCTTCGAAAGCACGGGAAGCCGCGCTGCTGGCGGCGTCCTGCTGGATCGTCCTGGTCGCCTACGGACGGGGCTGGATCACCGGCCAGTAGGGCCAGGGCGGTGGTCAGGCAGTCCGGAACAGGTACCCGACTCCGTACGTGATCACGGCGACAACGCTGCCCACCAGCGTCATCTCGAGGCCGGAACGGATCCAGTGCTTGCCCGTGAAGAAGGTCCGTGCGGCACCCACCAGGAATAGACAGGACACGCAAAGAACCGCGGTGATGATCAGTGCCAGGAAAGGACGCGGACCCGCAACCGCCCTGCCGAACAGGTAGCCGGCTACCGGGATCAGGCCACCGAATAGGGTGGCGACGCCCGCCACCACTGCTTCGCGGGTCGGGTTCTCAAACGTTCCGGCGTCGAGTCCAAGTTCTTCCCTCGCCTGCGTCTCGAGCCAGATCTTCTTGTCCTTGGTTATCCGGGCAACGACCGTCTCAGCTTCGCTGTCGGTCAGTCCCTTGGCGCGGTAGATTCCCTTCAGCTCCTCCCGCTCAAGGCCGGGCATGGCCTCGATCTCGGCTGCCTCGCGAGCCAGCTGATCCTCGTAGATCTCCCGCTGCGACTTCGTGGCCAGGTAGGCGCCGCCGGCCATCGAGACCGCGGAGGCGGTCATGGCCGCCAGCCCTCCGACCAGGATCACGTGGGGGTCGGGGGTCGCGCCTCCCACACCGGCGAGCACGCCCAGCGTCGCAGTAAGCCCGTCGTTGAAGCCGTAGATCACATTACGGATGCTTTCGGCGCCGCCGCCCCAGTGCCAGCTCTCTTCCGAACTCTCCGAATCGCCGCCGCGCGCATGCGCCGACTCCTCCGGGATCAGCTCGCGAAGGATCGTTTTCGCGGCGTCGTCGTCGAGCTCCGTCATCTGACCGAGATAGCTGCGGAGAATCCGGCCCTCCGCAAGACCCGCAAGGGACATCGCCGGCCCGACCCCGGCAACCCTCGCGAAGACGGTGAGCGCGGTCGCTCCGGCATCCGGTCCCCGGGCGGGCAGCGCGATCCCGCGGCCCTCGAGGTAGCCCGCCCACGCTTTCGCGTGACGGCGCTCGTCGGCCGCCATCCGCTCCAGCTGGTGCCGCGTCGTCGGGTTGCGCGCAGCCCGGGCCAATCCCTCATACAGCTCGGCCATCCGCGCCTCGCGCTCCCAGTTGCCGAGCATGCTGGGCACCGCGCCGGCGCTCATCCGACGTTCACCGATCGCGTTTGCCAGTAGGCCTGCAAACCCTCCTGCCAGGTCGGCAGCGGCTCCGCGCGGATCGAGGTGAGGCAGCCGTTGAGCGGGCGGTCGGCCGCCGTTCCGTCCCTGGTGGTCGCGACACTGTCGACCTCGGCGTCGACCCCGGCGACTCGGAGAAGCTCCACGGCGAATTCGTGATAGGAGCAGCAGCCGCCGGCGACCAGGTGCAGCACACCCGTCGAGCCGGCCGCGGCAGCCCTTATGGAGGCGTCGGCGAGGTGGCCCGTGAAGGTGGGATTCAATCGCTGGTCGCTGACCACCGATAGGCGATCGCCCGCGCGTGCTCGTGCCAGCAGCCGATCCGGCAGGCTGCCGCCCTTGATCGCCGACCCGCGATGGCCGAACAAGCCCGAGCTGCGGATAACCAGTGCCGACGGCAGCGCGTCCAGGACGCGAAGCTCCCCTTCCAGCTTGCTTCTGCCGTAGGCGCTGAGCGGACGCGGTTCATCGGCTTCCGTATAGGGTCGGTCAGCCTTGCCGTCGAAGACGTAATTGGTCGAGAAATGGATGAGGCGCGCTCCCACCTCGCGGCATGCTTGGGCGACGTTGGCGGCGCCCTTGGCGTTGACCGCGGCAGCGGCCTTCGGGTCCTGTTCGGCTCTGTCCACCGCGTTGTAGGCGGCGCAGTTGAAGACGACCTCGGCCTGGTTCCGGGAGAGCTCGCGCCGTAACAGGTCCAGGTCGGCTATGGAGAGCTCTTCACGGCTCCGAGCCAAGCTCCCCGGCAGCCGCTTGGAAAGCTCGCGGGCAAGCTGGCCGGAGCCGCCCGTGATGAAGTAGCGGCTTGCGGACATCCGCCGCTAATGCTTTCACAGTCGCCCTGCCGGCCCGCCGTGACAGGCCCGCGACGAAGCTAGGCTTCGTGCTGGGAACGGAGCCGGGCGAGGCGGTCGCGCTTGAGCACTAGGGCACGCTCAAGTGCCGTCAGCAGCGCTCCGTCGTTCATCGGAACGACACGCAGCCGGGCCTCCAGTTCGCGGACCTCGACCTCCGCGCGGGTCAGCTCGAGATCGATCGTATGCTTGCTCATGGTTGATTCGCTCGATTGGGGAAACCTGTCGAGCAGCGAATTTGTTTCGCCGCGCCCAACCCAGAGTTTAAGCGATGAGCCCCTCGGGAGCCAGGCTCAATC
>JALZAP010000331.1:0-1139 GCA_030948245.1 Candidatus Dormiibacterota bacterium
GGCCTGGTCCTCGACGCGACCTTCGGTGATGAGGAGACGCTCCGCGGGGCCCTCGAACGGCTGGCAGCGGCGGCGGAGGCCGCTGCGGATGGGATCCTGGTGCTGAGCGACCGGTCAACCTCCCGGCATCGCCTGCCGGTCCCGATGGTGCTGGCGGTCGGCGCCGTCCACGAGCACCTGCTGCGGCGCGGGATGCGCTTCCGGAAAGACCTCGTGGCGATCGCCGGGGACGCCATCGACGTACACGACGTGGCGATGCTGATCAGCACGGGAGCCGCCGCGGTCCATCCCTACCTCGGCTTCGCAACGGCTCGAACCGTACTCGACGACGTTGAACCCCAGGATGCCGAGAACGCCTATCGCAAGGCGCTCGAGTCCGGCCTGCTCAAGGTGATGGCCAAGATGGGCATCAGCTGCGCTGCCAGCTACTGCGGGGCGCAGGTCTTCGAGGCGCTCGGCCTCGGTGCCGAGGTGATGGAGGTCTGCCTGCCCGACGTCCCCTCCCGCGTCGGCGGCGCCGACTTCGGCGACCTCGAGGCGGTGATCCGTGAGCACCACGCGGCGGCCTGGACCGCCAACGAGCCTCCCCCCGACCTTGGCCTGGTCCGCTTCCGTAAGGCAGGCGAGTGGCACGCCCACAACCCACTCGCCGTCCGCCAGCTCCAAAAGGCAGCGGCATCCGGTGACGTTGCCGAGTACGGGACCTACCGGCAGCTCGCCGACATGGGACGGCCGGCGGCGCTTCGCAACCTCATCGACTTCCGCCCCGAGGCAGAGCCGGTCGACCTGTCGGAGGTCGAGCCGGTCGAGTGCATCCTTCCCCGCTTCATCGCAACCGCGATGTCGCTCGGCGCACTCTCCCCGGAGGCCCACCTGGCCCTCGGGCTGGCGATGAACAGCATCGGCGCCCGCTCCAACTCTGGCGAAGGCGGCGAGGACCCCGACCTCTACTCAGCAGCGGGCGCCATCAGAATGGACAACCGCATCAAGCAGGTCGCTTCGGCTCGCTTCGGTGTCACCGCCCGCTACCTGCTTCGGGCCGACGAGCTGGAGATCAAGATCGCACAGGGCTCGAAGCCCGGCGAGGGCGGCCAGCTGCCGGGCGTCAAGGTCACCTCGACCATCGCGCGGCTCCGCCA
>JALZAP010000331.1:1149-2426 GCA_030948245.1 Candidatus Dormiibacterota bacterium
CCCAAGGTCTACCCGTGGATCGCCAGCACGCGACACAGCACTCCAGGGGTCGGCCTCATCTCGCCGCCGCCGCACCACGACATCTACTCGATCGAGGACCTCGCCCAGCTGATCTTCGACCTCAAGGCGATCAACCCCCGGGCGCGGGTCGGCGTGAAGCTCGTCAGCGAAGCCGGGGTCGGCACCATCGCCGCCGGCGTCGCCAAGGCACGGGCCGATTATGTCCTCATCAGCGGCCACGACGGCGGGACCGGTGCGTCGCCACTGTCCTCCATCAAGGGGGCCGGCGCGCCCTGGGAGCTGGGCCTCGCCGAGACCCAACAGGTGCTCGTCGCCAACCGCCTCCGGGAGCGCCTGACGGTCCGTACCGACGGCGGCCTCCGGACCGGCGCCGACATCGTCAAGGCCGCTCTCCTCGGTGCGGAGGAGTTTGGGATGGGCACCATGCTGCTGGTCGCGCTCGGTTGCGACATGGCGCGGCAGTGCCACCTCAACACCTGCCCCACCGGGATCGCGACCCAGCGGGAGGACCTCCGGGCGAAGTTCACTGGCCGCCCCGAGCACGTCATCAACTACCTGACCCTGGTCGGCGAGGAGGTGCGCGGCATCCTCGCCTCGCTCGGCGCGCGCAGCCTCGACGAGGTGATCGGACGGGTCGAGCTGCTGGAGCAGGTGCCCGGCTCACGACTCGATCTCGAGTACGTGCTTCGGGCCCCGGCCCAGGGTCATCCCCGGCGCCGGATCTGGCCGCGCAACGGCGACCCCGCTCCCCTCGACCCGCCGAGCGGGCCGATTGACAACTCCCACCGGACGCTCGGCGCCTCGCTCTCCCGGCTGGCGGTCGAGACGGGCGAGACCTCGATCCGAGAGTACGAGGGAAGCGCGGGGCAGAGCTTCGGCGCCTGGCTCTCGGATGGCGTGGAACTGACCCTGCGGGGCGAGGCCAACGATTACGTGGGCAAGGGGATGGCGGGAGGCGTCGTCGCGATCCGCCCCTTCGAGCACGATGCGGCGCGCAACCCGGTGCTGGCCGGCAACACCTGCCTCTATGGGGCCACCGGTGGCCGCCTCTTCATCGCCGGCCGGGCGGGCGAGCGCTTCTGCGTCCGCAACTCGGGAGCGGTGGCCGTCGTCGAGGGCGCCGGCGACCACTTCTGCGAGTACATGACGGGTGGCGTCGCGGTCGCCATCGGCGAGGTCGGCTCCAACGTCGGGGCGGGGATGACCGGCGGGGTCGCCTACATCCGCGAGTGGCTCGGCCTGAACCCGGACAGCGT
>JALZAP010000332.1 GCA_030948245.1 Candidatus Dormiibacterota bacterium
CCGTTGACGAAGCGGGCGGCCTCCTCGCCGGAGAAGGTCCGGGCGAGCTCGATCGATTCGTTGATGGCCGCCTTGACGGGCGTGTCGTGCGCGACCGCGATCTCGTACACCGCGATTCGGAGGATTATCCGGTCGACCTTCGCCATCTGGTCGACGCGCCAATTCCGGGAGGCGCTCCCGATCAGGGCGTCGAGCTGCTCGCGGTTCTGCTCCACGCCCTGGACCAGGTTTTCCGCGAAGCGTTCGACCTCGGGGTCGGCGGCCTCCTCGCCGGCCCGGTAGCGAAGCGCCGCGGCGGCGTCCCTGGGGTCGCTCTCCAGCTCGAAGAGGACCTTGAGGGCGAGCTCTCGGGCCTGGTGGCGCCGTCCCAGCGGATTCTGGCTAGGCCGTGGCCGGGAAGGCCACGCTGGAGACGAAAACGTCCACCGCCGCGACCTCGAGGCCGAGCATTCGCTCGACCGCCTCCACCACGTTGGCCTGGACGCGCTCGGCGACGCCCGGGACAACCGCGTTCGACCTCACCTGGAGGAAGACCTCGAGGTGGATGGCCCGCTCGGCGTCAACCCGCACCCGAACCCCGCGATGGGCGGACTGCCGGCTCAGCCAGTCGCCGAAGTGACGCGCGTTCGCCTCGTCCATCTCGGCGACACCGTCGACCTCGCAGGCGGCCATCGCGGCGATGCTCGCGATCACCTCGTTGGCGACCCGGACGCCGCCCTGGGTGGCTTCTTCTTCCTTGATTTCGGACATGCCCGAGATGCTAAACCCTTTCCATATAACTTCCGGTGCGGGTGTCGATCTTGATCAGGTCGCCCTGGTTGACGAAGAGCGGCACGTTCACTGAGGCACCTGTCTCCACCCTGGCAGGCTTGAAGGAGGCAGACACGGTGTCGCCTCGGATCCCGGCCTCGGTCTCGGTTACGCGGAGCTCGACGTTGATCGGCAGCTCGACGCCGATGACGCGGTCCTCGTAGCGGAGGATGGAGACCGGGCTGCCGTCCTTCAGGAAGGGGAGCACGCCCTCCAGCTGCGAGCCGTTGAGCGCCACCTGCTCGTAGTTCTCGGCGTCCATGAAGTGGTAGAGGTCGCCGTCGTTGTAGAGGTAGGTTGCGCCGGACTTCTCGATCCGGACGACCCTGTACTTGTCCCCGGAGCGGAAGCTCTGTTCGAAGATCCCGCCGTCGAGGATGTTGCGCAGCTTGGCCTTGATGACCGCGCCGGCGCGGGCCATCTTGATGTGCTCGACGGCGACGATGCTGACCAGCTTGCCGTCGAAATCGAAGGTCGAGCCGACCCGGAAATCACTCGTCGATAGCATTCAGGTACTCCATCGCCAGGACATAGCCGCGGCTCCCGAGGCCGCTTATGATCCCGGTCGCGGCCGAGGCGGTGACGCTGACGTGCCGGTACGCCTCGGAGCGGGCGAAAAGGTTGGAGAGGTGGACCTCGACGACCGGCACGCGGAGGGCGCGCAGACAGTCCATCAGCGGGTAGGAGCCGTGGGTCAGGCCGGCCGGGTTGATGACGACGCCGAGCGACCCGGGGCCCTCCCTCTGCAGCCGGTCGATCAGCACGCCCTCGTGGTTGCTCTGGAAGAAGCTGACCGTCCAGCCGTACTCGGCGGCGCGCGCGTCCACCATGGCCTGGATGTCGGCCAGCGTCTGGCGTCCGTAGATCTCCGGCTCACGGGTTCCCAGCGTGTTGAGGTTGGGGCCATTGGCGACGACCAGCCGTCGGGATGCGTTCATCAGGCGCTCAGTATCTCAGCGAGCGCCGCGCGGACCGCGGCGTCGGGAGCCTCGTGGCCGGGCTCGGCCTTCCCCATCCCGCGCAGCAGGACCCAGCGGCCCTTGCCGCCGCGAGCCTTCTTATCCCCGGAGGTGGCGGCGAGGACGTCCTCCACCGCGAGGCGGGGAAGGTTTCCCGGCAACCCGTGCTGCCGGAGCAGCTCGTCCTGGGCATCGACGAGGGCATGGTCGCAGAGCCCGACCGCGGCCGAGATGCGGACCGCGGCACGCATGCCGGCCGCGACGGCACGGCCGTGGTGGACCGAGTAGCCGGAGGCGGCCTCGATGGCGTGGCCGACGGTGTGGCCGTAGTTGAGGACCTCCCGCGGGCCGGCCTCGCGCTCGTCTCCGGCGACCACCGCCGCCTTGCAGCGAACGCTGCTCTCGATGACGTCCTCGAGGTCGGTGAGCTCCGCGATCCGGGGGTCGAGGGTCATCGCATACTTGACGACCTCGGCCCAGCCGCCCTCCAGCTGCTCGGCGGGGAGGCTGGCGAGGTAGCGGGTGTCGGCGAGCACGGCGCGGGGCTGCCAGAAGGTCCCGATCGCATTCTTGGCGAGGGTTGTGTTGACGCCGGTCTTGCCGCCGATGGCGGAGTCGACCATCGCCAGCAGGGTCGTCGGCACCTGGACC
>JALZAP010000048.1 GCA_030948245.1 Candidatus Dormiibacterota bacterium
CTGCTGGGGGGGGCAGATACAGTCTTTCGACTCGGCTGCAATGGTTGCTTTGACCAATCGATCTTCGAGGGAATGGAATGAGATCGCCGCCATGCGCCCACCGGGTTTGAGGATCTTGATTGCGCCTTCCAGGCCCCGCTCGAGACTGCCCAGCTCGTCGTTCACCTCCATGCGGATCGCCTGGAAGGTTCGCGTCGCCGGGTGGATGTCCCTCGGCCAGGCGCCTCGCGGTATCGCGGCTTCCACCGCCCGGGCCAGATCGCTGGTCGTGGCCAGCGGCCGGCGGCGGACGATGAACTCGGCGATCCGCTTTGCCCAGCGCTCCTCGCCAAGGTCGGCGATGACGCGGGCGAGGTCGCCTTGGTCCATCCGGTTCACCAGCTCAGCGGCGGAGACCGGTTGAGAGGGGTCCATCCGCATGTCCAGCGGTGCCTCGGCGCGGAAGCTGAATCCGCGCTCCGGCGTGTCCAGCTGGTGGCTGGAGAGCCCGAGGTCGAAGAGCACGCCGTCCACCTCGCCGAACCCCGCCTGGCGGGCGAGGGAGTCGATGTCGGCAAAGTTCGCCTGCACGAGGATCGCCGGCGGGGTGAACCCGGCCAGTGCCTCGGCAACCCGGGCGATCGCTTCGGGATCGCGATCGATCCCGAGCAGCCTTCCGCCGGGCTGGATGCGCTCGAGCAATGCGCTGGCGTGCCCTCCGCCTCCCAGGGTCGCGTCGATAAAGGTCGACCCCGGTCGGGGCTGAAGGAGCTCTATTGACTCTTTTGAAAGTACAGGTCGGTGACCGTTCAGCTGGTCTGGGTCACCCGGTTAACGTTGTCGGTGAAGTTGGCCAGCGCGCCGACGGAGTAGTTGTCCCAGTGGTCGGCTGCCCAGATCTCCACCACTGTCTGGTTGCCGATCACGATCACCGTCGAGTCGGGGTCGATCCCGGCCTGCCGGCGCTGTTCCGGGCTGAGCGTCACCCTTCCCTGCTGGTCGAACTCGCAGGGGATGGCCAGTGCGTTCATCGCGCGGGACAGCTGCCGCTGCTCGGGGGTCGCCCGGAAGGGGGACGGAAGCACGTCGCGCATTCCTTCCCACTCTTCGCGGGGGTAGATAGCCAGGTTCTTCTCCGTTCCGATGGAGATGAAGGATCCGTCGGGCAGCAGGTCCCGCATCGGTTTGGGGATCGCCAAACGACCCTTCGAATCCACTTTCATGCGCGAGGAGCCGGAGAACATTCATGCCTTTTCCAGGACCGCGGTGACGGGGATGAGCGGAAGCTGCGACGACGTGCTGGGTGCCTTACTGGGACGTGTGCTGCGACGGATGGTGTGGCCTTTCTGAATCACCACTCATCCCCACTTATCACCACGATTCCCCGCAACTGTACGCACACCCCCACTCCTGTGTCAATAGCTACAGCCACAAGATGTAGGGGGAGAATTGACCGATTTGGAGGCTTTTTCTACATCTAGTGCCCCGAAGGCAATTTGGACCCCGCATGCGGTATTCGTTTTGGGCGCATCGAACATTAGTTTGTGGTGCGGCCGCGACCGCCTTGGGGAGCTGGTGGTCGGAATTCGCCCCCGCCGCGAGTTGCGGCTAGCCGGCGAGGGTGAGCCGGATGACCGGGATCTCCCGGTTCGTGCCCTTCTCGTAGTCGCCGAAGTTCGGCGAAAGCTCGACGATCGTCTTCCAGGCGGCGTCCCGTTCACTTCCGTGCAGCGACTCCGGCGTCACCTTCAGCCGCCGGCCGGCGATCTCCAGCTCGACCTCGTCGGGGTTCTTGGCGAGGTTGCGGTACCAGGCGGGATGATCCGGCGCGCCGCCCTTGGAGGCGACGACCCACCAAGTGTCCTTCCCGACGTCGAAGACAGCGAGCGGCAAGCTGCGCTTCCGGCCGGTCATGGCGCCGACCGTCGTCAGGATGCCCGTCCTGCCCATCCCACGCCCGCCGAGCAGCCGGTAGATGGTTGTGTTCAGCGCCAGCAAAGCACGAAAGAACCCGTTGACGCTGGGGAACTTCCTGCCGGTGGTGCCGTTCGGGGTGATCTTCACGCTGCTGTCTCCCTGCAATCCCACGAGCCGTCGGGGTTATTCCTTGCGCGGGCAACGAAATCCGCCTGAGGTCAAAAATCGTGCAAGACTCGCCGACATGCCGGAGATGCCGGATCACTTCAAGGCGCTCTTCCAGAGTCCGCTCTACGGGGTCGTGGCGCGCCGGGTCGTCCTCCCCTGGGCGCTGCAGGGGCTGCGGCCGTCGGGCGAGGGGCTCGAGCTCGGCAGTGGCGGCGGAGCGATGGCCGCCCGGCTCCTGGCGCGGTTCCGCAACCTGCGCCTGGTGGCGACCGACTTCGACCCGGAGATGGTCGCAGCGACCCGGGAGGTGCTTCGGCCGTACGGCGACCGGGCAACCGTTCAAGCCGCTGACGCCACCGCCCTTCCCTTCCCGGATCAACGCTTCGACGTCGTCTTCGCGTTCGCGATCTTCCATCACTCTGGCGCCTGGGACAGGGCCATCGCCGAGTCGGTCCGAGTGCTCCGGCCGGGCGGCCGGCTGGTCGGCTACGACATGCTGGAGGGCGCGCCGATGCACGGCGGGCGGGGCCATCCCCGGAGCGAGGTCGCCGCCGCCCATTCCCACCATGGGTCTGTCGGCCACGGCCACCAGCACGAGGCGGAGCCGGAGGAGGTCGGCAAGATGATCCGCTCCGCCCAGCAGCTGGAGCGGCAGCTCGAGACCCTTCCCCTGAACGGGATTCTCGTGCGCCGCTCGCCGCGAGGTGTGGCGGTCCGCTTCCTGGCGACCCGATCGGCGAACCCTTCCGCCTAGCCATGCCTCAAGCCGCCGGAGACGGTATGCCCAAGTTCCGCAACCGGAGCGAGTCGGTGTCCAGGCTGGAGGGATTCAGCGACACCGCCTTCGGCTTTGCCATAACGCTGCTGGTCGTGTCGCTCGCCGTCCCCAACCATTTCGACGAGCTGATCCAGCAGCTGCGCGGCCTCCCCGTCTTCGCGGTCACCTTCGCGCTCGTCTCGGTGATCTGGTACGCCCAGTTCGTCTTCTTCCGGCGCTACGCGCTGAGCGACCCGCTGACGGTGGTCCTCACGCTGCTGCTTCTCTTCGTGGTGCTCTTCTACGTTTACCCGCTGAAGTTCCTTTTCGGCGTCGTCTTCGCAGTCGGCGGCGCGACGCTGCAGCAATCCGACGCACCCCTCCTTTTCCTCATTTACGGCCTCGGCTTCGCCGGTGTGAACCTGACGCTCGCGCTGCTCTACCTGCACGCCTACCAAAAGCGGGGGGACCTGAAGCTGAACGAGTACGAGCGCTACGTCACACGCCTCTCGATCGTCGACAACCTGGCGACAGCGTCGATCGGCCTGGTCTCGGCCGGTCTCGCCCAGGTGGTGCCGGCTCCCTATTCGGGATCGATCCCCGGCTTCGTGTACTTCGCGGTCGCCGTGCCTCGGTTCGTCAGCGGCATGCTGGGCGGACGCCGGGCGCGAGAACTCGCGCACCGATCAAGCGAACCGGCGAAGACGGTCCCTTAGTCAGGGCCAGCTTCGGGAGCTCGGGGCGCGCTCCACTGGCAGCGAGCTTTGGCGAAGACTCCGCGTTGGAATCGCAGCCCCCACGCGGCAGACTTGCGCCGCACCCTCGTCATGCGCCGCCGCAGTGCTTGGCGCAAGCTTTGCACCAATGTTCCGGGGCACGATTCGCTTCTTCCATCCCGATCGGGCGGCCGGCCTCGCGGTGATCGACCTCCCTTCCGAGGTGACGGCTGCTCTGGGTGGGCTCAAGCAGATCCGCGTCCGCGGGAACTTGAACGGCGTCGACTTCACGTCGAACGTGATGCCGGCGGGCAGAGGCGTGCTGGCGCTGAGCGTCAGCCGTGCGCTGCTGAAGGCGGCGGGGCTTTCGGTCGGCGAGGAGGCCGACGTCGAGGTCGAGCGAGACGCATCCATCCGTTGAAGGCGGTCTCGCGGACTAAGGCAGACGCGAAGGTTCAGGAGAGAGGATGCCCGCACAAAACGAGCAGGCCACAACCATGGATATGAAGCTCGAGGTCGTTCCACTACCAGTATCCGATGTGGACGCTGCGAAGGCTTTCTACACCCGCCAGGTCGGCGTCAACCTCGACCACGACATTCGGCCGAGCCCGGGTATGCGCGTGGTGCAGATGACGCCCCCCGGCTCGGCATGCTCGGTCGTTATCGGCGAGGGCCTGCCCCTCGGCAAGCCGGGTTCGGTCAAGGGCGTTCAGCTCGTTGTCGAGGACATCGACGCCGTCCGCGAAGCGCTCGCCGGGCGGGGCGTCGGCGTCGGCGACGTGCAACAGCTTGGACCCGAAGGCTCGCCAGGCTCGCGCTTCCTATTCTTCGAAGACCCTGACGGCAACATGTGGTCAGTCCAGGAGATCAAGCGTCTTCTCTGAGGCGGCGCTCACTCTCGCTGAGACCAGATCGAGGCGCACGGGCTCGAGGCGATCGAGCTAAGCCGGGTTCAGCCGATCGCTCTCCCGGAGGAGAGGTGAGCCGAGGCGGACTATAAGCCGGGTTCTGTAGGGCCTTCGCCCCGACGACCATCTGTCTACGACGCCGGTCTCCCGACGCCTCCAGCGACCGCTAACCCGAGGGCTGAACGAGCAGCCTTCAAAACGCCCTCCTATTTGGTCTTGCTCCGAGCGGGGTTTGCCTGGCCGGCCGGTCACCCGGCCGCCGGTGAGCTCTTACCTCACCATTTCACCCTTGCCTTCGACCGACTCCGGAGATCCGGCCGAATCGGCGGTGTAATTTCTGTGGCACTTTCCTTCGGGTCGCCCCGACTGGGTGTTACCCAGCGCCCTGCTCTGCGGAGCCCGGACTTTCCTCCCGGCGCAGGTGCGCCCGGCGGTCGTCCGTCCGCCTCGACTCGCCTGCATGATACCCGCAGCCTCCAGCCGCGTTAAACCTGAACCGAAATGAGAATCGTGCTTGCCGTCGCGGCCGCCGTGCTCGTCGCCTGCGGCTCCGCCCAGGGCAGCGGCTGCGGCTCACCTCCTCCCACCGACATCGGCGGGTTTGGCGCTTCTTGCGGCAACGCCGGCCACCTGGCGGAAATGATCGCCACCGACCTCCGGACTTACTCGCCGGGAGCGCCGATCTCGGTCACAGTGACCGCCACCAACACCGGCAGCGAAGGTTGTGCCGCCCCCACCGCATGTCCTCCGCTTCCCGTCGTTATCGAGGACTCGAACGGCAGGCAGGTCTGGTCGCCACCCAACGTGCGGCAGGTCTGCCCGGCGATGGCCCGGCTGCTCAACCCCGGTGAGAGCGTTTCCTACGTCGCGAAGACGGAGGGACTGACCCTGACGACCGGGAGCTACAGCACCACCGGGGCGCGAGCCGACCTGGCCGCGGCCTACGGCCGCTCCTACTTCACAGTCTGCTGAGCCACCGCGGCGCCGCCCTTCCACTCATCGATCGCACGGTTGGCCAGGGCGTCGGCGCCCTTGTTCTTCGCCCGCTCTATGTGTCTGACCTCGACCTCGGGCAGCCCGCTGATCAGATTCAGCGCACGCGCATGAAGCGGCGCCAGGGCGGCGTTCTTGACGCGGTAGTTGCCCCGCACCTGCTCGACAACCAGCTTCGAGTCGAGGTAGACCTCGACCCGATCCGGCTTCCATTCCGAGACCGCGTTCAGGCCCTCGATCAGTGCCAGGTACTCGGCGACGTTGTTGGTCGCCGTCCCGATGTAGCGGCAGAGGCCGCGCAGCCGCATGCCCCGGTCGTCCTCGACGACCACGCCCAGGCCCGCCGGTCCGGGATTGCCCCGCGCCGCGCCATCGGTGTAGAGCCGGAGAACCTTGCTCAGTTGAGGACCAGGATCCGGTTGCAGTTCTGGCAGGTGAAACGCTCGCCCCTGCGCAGCACCTGGAGCTCGTTGGCGGTCAACTGCACCCGGCAGCCCTCGCACTGGCCGCCGACCATCGCGACCACCGGGTTGGGGATCCGGCTGATCTTCCGGTAGGCGGCCTGGAGGGGCGCCGGGACCTCCACCCAGAGCGCTTCTCGCTGCAGCTCCAGCTTGGCCCCCTCACCCTCGATGACGTTGAGCCTGCCCCGCAGCTTGGGAGCCGCCTCCTCGACCGCCGCCGCAGCGTCCGCCAGCTCCTGTCGCGCGGCGGCCAGCTCCGCCTCGGCGGCCTCGAGGGCGGCCATCAGCTCAAATTCCTGATCCTCCTCTTCGGCCAGGCGAGCCTTCATGTGGCCGACTTCGTCACTCATCTTGGTGAGGTCGGACGGGCTCCGGATGCGCCCGCTCATGAGCTCCTTCTCGTGGCTTTTCATCTTCGCCCGATGGCCTTCCACGTCGAGGTCCATCTCGCGCACCTGCCGGGCCAGCCGGTCGCGCTTCTCGAGCGCCTCGGCGACGGTCGCTGTCGCAGCCTCGGCCCTTTCGTCGCGGGCAAGCCGCTGCTCGAGATGGCTTGCCTCGTCGGTCAGGGTGCGGATCCGATCACCCAGCCGCTGGTACTGGAGCAGGAGCTCGGTGGGCCTCATTTTGCGATCGAGTATGGCGGAAGGATCAGGAGCGCCGAGTAGCCGCGGGATCGCTGCTCGATCTCCTGTCCACGGCTCACCCGGTAGCCGCGGGCGAGGAGCTCGGCGCGGAGCTCTTCAGAGTGATGCATCGGCTGGACGACGAGTGCCTCGAGGCTACCCACGACATGCGGCGAGCCTGCCAGGATGCGGAGGATCGTGCGGCCGCCCATGCCCGCTATGACGGCTACCTCGACCTCGCCCGGCCTGATCGGCTCCAGCCCTTCGCCAAGGCGGCATTCGATGCCCAGCGGTCGAAGCACGCGAAGCGCCTCCTCACGGGGGCCGGGCTTATTCTCGGTCGCGATCACCTGGTGGCCGGCCGCCGCGAGCCAGGCGGCGAGCTTTCCGTCGCCGGTCCCGATATCGGCGACCGAGCGGCCGGCCGGTACCAGCTGCGCCACCGGCACGAGCCGGCGGGGGAGGCTGCGGCCTATTCCACCACCGCAAGGACCTGGCCTTCTCTTACGACCTCGGTCTCCTTGACGCGGATCTCCTTGACGGTGCCCGCGTGCGGGGCAACGACGGGGATCTCCATCTTCATCGACTCCAGGATCAGGAGGACGTCGTCCTCTTCCACCCTGTCCCCTGGGGCGGCAACCACCTTCCAGACGTTGCCGACGAGTTCAGCTTTGATCTCGCTCATGCGTTAATGGTCCTCGCTTGAACAGGCAGGTCGAGAAGCTCTCGCGCCTCGCCGATGGATGCCACCTCGCGGCCGAGGTCCCGGCACAACCGCGCCGCCTTCTCGACCAGCTCGCCGTTGCCGCCCGCCATCCGGCCCTCCTCGAGATAGAAGTTGTCCTCCAATCCGACCCGAAGATTGCCGCCCATGCTGAGCGCAGCGGCGCCCAGGCGCCACTGCTCCAGGCCGATCCCGATGACCTGCCAGTGCGAGGCGGGCGGAAGCGAGTCGACCTGGTGGACCAGGTTGCGGGTGCTCGCCGGGATGCCGCCGAGCACGCCCATCACGAGGCTGAACTGATAGGGCGGCCGGAGCACGCCGAGGTCGATCAGCGGTCGTGTGTTGCCGATGTGGCCGGAGTCGAAGCACTCCATCTCGGGCCGCACGCCCGCCTCGTTCATCGCCTCCAGGAAGAAGCGGATGTCGTGGAAGGGGTTGGCGAAGACGTGGTCGTGATGGAACTCCTTCCGCTTGGCGGAGTAGATCGCGTAGTTCATCGAGCCCATGTTCAACGCCGCCATCTCGGGCTTGAGGTCACGGATGTGCTGGACTCTCTCGGCGGCCGGGATGCCGACCGATCCGGTCGAGAAGTTGACGATCACGTCGGTTCGCGATCGGACCTCCTCGAAGATCCGGCGGAATGTATCCGGTGCCCAGGACGGGGTGCCGTCGTCGTTTCGGGCGTGGATGTGGACGATCGCCGCTCCCGCCTCGGCCGCCCGCCGCGCCTCCTCGCCGATCTCAGCGGGCGTGTAGGGGATGGCGGGACACTGGGCGCGGGTCGTGAGCGCGCCGGTCAAGGCGCAGCTGATCACTGCAAAATCCTTCAAATCAAGCGTCCACGTCCCAGCAAAAATCGCAGATTTTGTGGGGTGCTCATACCGGGATGTTGCCGTGCTTGCGCCAGGGCCGCTCGACCTTCTTGTCCCGCGCCTGCTCGAGACCCTGGATGATCACCCGGCGGGTGTCGGCCGGCTCGATCACGTCGTCGATCATCGCCCAGCCGGCGGCGACGTAAGGGCTGATCGTCTCCCGGATCCGGGCGACCAGCTGAGCGCGGGTCTCCTCCGGGTTCTCGGCCGCATCGACGACCTTGTTGAAGATTATGTTCACGGCTCCCTCGGGCCCCATCACGCTGATCTCGGCGAACGGCCAGGCGACGATCAGGTCGGGGTTGTAGCCCTTGCCGCACATGACGAAATAGCCCGCTCCATAGGCCTTCCGCATCACGATCGTGATCTTGGGGACGGTCGCCTCGGAGGTCGCGTAAAGCATCTTCGCCCCGTGCCGGATGATGCCCTCCTTCTCGACGTCGGAGCCGACCAGGAAACCGGGCACGTCCATCAGGTAGACAAGAGGGACGTTGAACGCGTCGCACATCCGGATGAAGCGGGCCGCCTTGTCGGCGGCGTCGACGTCGAGGATGCCGCCCTTGAACATCGGCTGGTTGGCGACGAAACCGACGGCGTGGCCCGCCATCCGTGCGAAGCCGACCACGAGGTTCTTGGCCCAGGTCGGCTTGATCTCGAACCAGGAGCCCCTGTCCGCGATCCGCTGGATGACCTTGCGGACGTCGTATGCCTGCCGGGCGTTGGCCCGCACGAGCCTGTCGAGACCCTCCACGTCGCGGTCGGCGGGGTCCTCCGAGGGTACCCAGGGCGGCTGCTCGAGGTTGCTGCTCGGCAGGTAGGAGAGGAAGCGGCGGACCTGCTCGATGCACTCC
>JALZAP010000333.1:0-1306 GCA_030948245.1 Candidatus Dormiibacterota bacterium
GTGTCGGTGACGGTGACGACAACTGTGGCGGGCGAAGCTGCCGGCGCCGGCGTCGCGCTCGGGAGAACGGCGACCGCCGCCGTCGGCGACGCGGAGGGTGACGGCAGCGCCGTGGCCACCGCCCGAGGCGGGGTGGAAGGTGGCCGGACGCTGTCCAGCTCCCGGTAGACATAGCCCGCGAAGGCGAGCACAAGGAGGACAAGGCCGACGGCGCCGGCGATCGGAGCTGTCAGCACCATGTTGGGCGTCGCGGTGAAGGTGCTGAGCGGCGTGATCGCCAGCGACTCCGTTGCGTCGTAGGTCTCTTCGTAGGCGTCGACCAGTGCGTCGGCGTCGACCTCGAGGTAGCCGGCGTAGGTACGCAGATAGCCGCGAACGTAGACCGGCGCGGGCAGGCTGCCGAGGCGGTCCTCCTCCAGCGCGGCCAGGTGGTGGACGCGGATCCGGGTCGCGGTGGCGGCCTGCTCGAGGGTGACGCCACGCGCCGCGCGTGCCGCGCCGAGCAGGCTGCCCAGTGTCACTCCAGGCCGATCCTCTCGAGCAGCTCGTCGACGTCGGGCAGGTTCATCAGGACCTCGCGGGACTTGGAGCCCTGGTAACCGCCGATCACCCGGTGGTCGGCCAGCTGGTCGACGATCCGGCCAGCGCGGGAGTAGCCGACGTTGAACTTGCGCTGGACGAGCGAGACCGACGCCCCACCCTCGGCGCAGATGGCGCGCGCGGCACGCGCGAAGAGCGGGTCGAGCTTGCGGTCGTCGCCCTCCCCATAGCCGATCGAGGCGGTATCGTCGAGAACGTCCTCCATGAAGTGGGGCTCGCCCTGGGCCTTCCACCAGCCGACGATCGCGTCGACCTCCTTGTCGGAGACGAAGGCGCCCTGGATGCGGGCCGGCTGTCCGGCGTCGACCGGCTGGTAGAGCATGTCGCCCCGGCCCAGCAGCTTCTCGGCGCCGCCCGAGTCGAGGATCACCCGGCTGTCGACCTGGGAGCCGACCGCGAACGCGATCCGGGAGGGGATGTTGGCCTTGATCAGCCCGGTGATGATGTCGGTCGACGGCCGCTGGGTCGCCACGATCAGGTGGATGCCGACCGCTCGGGCGAGCTGGGCGATCCGGCAGATCAACTCTTCAACCTCGCCCGCGGCGACCATCATCAGGTCGGCCAGCTCGTCGACCACGATCACCACATAGGGCAGCGGCTTTGCCCGTGAATGGTGAGGGATGACCTCCCTGTACGCCGTGCTCGGCGAAGCGTCCGCGCGGCCTACCCCCCCGCTCCCCATCGCCTTCTCGTTGTAACCCTGGAT
>JALZAP010000333.1:1316-2393 GCA_030948245.1 Candidatus Dormiibacterota bacterium
CCGGAGAGGAGCTTGTAACGGCGGTCCATCTCGGCGACGGCCCAGCGGAGGGCGGCGGCGGCCTGGTGGGGCTCGACCAGCACCGGAACCATCAGGTGAGGCAGCCCGGCGTAGGCCGACATCTCGACCCGTTTGGGATCGATCAGCATCAGCCGCAGCTGGGCGGGCGTCGCCTGCATCAGCATCGAGGCGATCAGGGCGTTGATGCAGACCGACTTGCCCTGCCCCGTCGCGCCGGCGATGAGGAGGTGCGGCATCTTGGTCATGTCGCCCACGATCGGCTGGCCGGTGACGTCGTTGCCCAGCGCCAGGGCCAGGTTCCGGGTCCCTTCCTGGAAGCCGGCTGAGCCGACGACCTCACGCAGTGTCACCAGGCTCGCCGACTTGTTGGGGACCTCGATGCCGACCGCCGACTTGCCCGGGATCGGCGCCTGGATCCGCAGCGGCGAGGCGGCCAGCGCCAGGGCGAGGTCATTGTGGAGGCTGACGATCTTGCGGACCGGCACCCCCTCTGCCGGCTGGATCTCGTACTGCGTCACCGCGGGGCCTGGGTTGACGCCGATGACCTTGCCTTCGACACCGAAGGTGGTCAGCGTGTGCTCGATCACCCGCACGTTGCGCTTGATCTCGTCCTGCATCCGCTCCTTGCGGGCGGTCGCCGTCTCCAGCAGGTTGATCCCGGGCAGCTTCCAGTCGATCTCCGGCTCGTCGTCGAGCGGATCGGCGACGACCCGCATCACCGCGACCTCGGGCTCGGCCTGGAGCGGCCGCGGGCGGGTCGGGGCCGCCGGCTCATCGGGCAGCTCGTCGTCGAGCTTGTCAAGAAAGGATGGCTCGGCGAGAACCTCGATCGGCGGTGGCGGCGGGCCGGGCCCGCGCGCGGGTGCCGCCCTGGCGGCCGTCGCCGGACTCGACTTCGGCCTGGTCGGCGTGGCGGCGCGGATCCGGCCGACCGGAGGTCTGCTGGAGCTGGTCAGCGACCCTGCCATGTGGGTCCTCGCCGGGGCCGCCCTGCACGGCCTCATCGTCTACGCGGCAGCCCTGCAGCGCAGCACGGTGACGAGCGCGACGGCCGCC
>JALZAP010000049.1 GCA_030948245.1 Candidatus Dormiibacterota bacterium
GCGCGAAGACGGCGCCGCCGACGAGGACGGCGAGGAAAGGCTGTACGCGCTGGTCGGCGGCCTTCAGCAGGCGGCTGCCCGCGACGAGGTAGATCGCGGCCCACCCGAAGATCCAGGCGAGCGCTATGGCGAGGATGATCAGGAAGCTGACCGGGATCAGGATCACGGTTATCGCGAGGAGGATCGCCAGGGCGATGCCCCCCAAGCACCCGACGCAGCCGAGGCCGAAGCTGGCGACCGGTCGGGCCTCGATGAGGGAGGCCGTCACCCCCAACTGGCGGGGGAAGATCGCCATCGCCAGCGCCGCCAGGATGACCAGCACCACGGCAGGCACCAGGGAGCCGGGGCTGCCGCCTCCGAAATTCGGCGGGCCTGAGAACCCGCCGGAACCACCATTGCCCACCACCGTCCGGTCGCGTCCGACCGTCGCGCCGGGGTCCTGGACGATCGATCCCCCGACCGAGTTGAGGTCCCGGCCGACGCTCGCCTGCGGACCAAGATGAAGCCGGCCGCCGAACACGAACGCATCGCGCTGGATGGGGCCGCGGATGTCGGCGTTGCCACCGAAGACGGTGAGGTCGCGCTCGATGGTACCGTCGGAAACGACCGAGCAGCCGAAGCAGAAGACGTCGCGGACGACCTCGCCGGCGGCGATGTGGATATCGGAGCCGAACGAGACGCGGTCCTGGACGCCGGCGGCGAGCCCGGGCGTTGCACTATCGGTGACGATGGGCGCCGGCGTCTCCGCGGCAGCGCCGACCGGGAGTGCGACGAGCAGCCCCAGGGCCAGGCAGACCCCGAAGGCCGCGGCGACCAGCCGGATCATCGGGCCAGCTGTCCGGGAGCGCGACCGAGCTCCCGATAAAAGGCGACTGCCAGGGCAAACGAGAGAACCGACAAACCGGCCAGGCCGACCAGGCCGGGGAGACTGCTGAGCAGGAGGTCGCGGGGACCCGAGAAGGCGGAGACCACCGGGCTGAAGCGGTCGGTCACGGTGGCGAGCAGGTCGGCCTGGGTGATGACAACTCCGTAGGCCGCCGCCGCGACCAGAAGAAAGGTGGCCGCGACCAGGCCGGCGGGCACCGCCCACCTCCTCCAACGCCGGCCGGCGGGCGCCCAGCGATCGAGTACGCGGCGGCTCAGGGCGGCCGGGGCCGGCAGCGCCTCGGGACGGGCAGCGCGGAATTGCCTGACCAATGGGTCGTGCTTCTCCAGCCACGCCCCACACGCCGCGCATCCTTCGAGGTGGACCTCGGCGCCCGGGTCTCCGGCGAGCAGCAGGGGGCGGGCTTGGGCGCAGTTCATGAGGTGATCTCCATTGTCGAGAGTTGACCCGCCAATGCCCGGCGGGCGCGGTGTAGGGCGACTCGGGCGGCGCCATCGGTCATCCCGAGGGACTGGGCGACCTGCTCCATCGGGCGATCCTCCCAGTAGCGGAGTACGAGGAGGGCGCGGTCTCGCGCGGGGAGGCGAGATAGCGCTCGCCTGACGCCCTGCGCCTCCAGGTTGCGGATCGCGTCGGACTCCGCATCAGGCTGCGCCGGGGTCACCTGCGGATAGGCAGCCGAAGCCCGCGCCCGGCTGCGAAGGATGTCCAGGCAGCGATTGCGGATGATGCCGTGGAGCCAGGCGCCGAACGGCTCCGCTTCGCGGTAGAGGTCGAGCCTCGTGAAGGCGCGCAGGAAGGCGTCCTGGGCGGCGTCCTCGGCCGCCGCCGGCTCTCCCAACATTCGCAGCGCCACGTTGTAGACCTCCTTTTGATGTCGTTCGAGCAGCGCTTCGGCGCCCCTGCGGTCTCCCTTTCTCACGAGACGGATGGCCTCTGGTTCATCCAACTGCTCTGACCGGCCTACGTTCACGGCGCTGGTGACGTTACGTGCTGTAACGCGGTGGGGGCCCGAGCCGTAGTTGGGACATGGCTCAAATGACTCCTCCCGCCGACCCGGCACTGCCGCCACCGCTTCCCTCGCCCACGCCCGTGGTGACCGATCGGCCGCTCTTCTGGCCGATCGTCCTGATCGGCATCGGCGTCGTCGCGCTCCTCTTCAACACCGGCTGGCTCGACTGGGAGAAGGTCGCCCGGCTCTACCGGCTCTGGCCTCTGCTGCTGATCGTGCTGGGCATCGCCATCCTCTTCCGAGGCCGGCTGCCGCGGCGGCTGGCAAGCCTTTTCGCCGCGGTTCTCCTGATCGTCGCGGTTCTCGCGATCGGTGGCGCCCTCGCCGCCCTCCCGCAGGCCTTCGAGGGATCCTCAACCCCCACCGAGACCAGCCACTTCGCTGCCGCCACCGGCGAGATCACGGCTCCCCACCTCGACCTTTCGGCCGGTGCGGCCCAGATCAAAGTGCACGCCGGTCCCACCGGCGGCGACCTCTACCGAGCGACCATCGAATCGCCTACCGACGAGAAGCCGCACGTGGGCTTGAACGCCGGCACCAGCACGCTCAGCGTCCACCTGCCCGGCCGCACCGGCTTCCATTGGGGCAACCAGAACGACCATCGCACGGTCGACCTCACTCTCAACGATCAGCTGAGCTGGGCGATCGGGCTCAACACCGGCGCTTCTCAGACGAGCCTCGGCCTGTCCGGCATGAAGATCTCCTCCGTCAGCCTCGCGTCGGGTGCCAGCTCGGTCAAGCTGCTGCTTCCGAAGCCATCCGGGACGGTCCCGGTTGACGTCTCCGGCGGCGCCATGCACCTCGTCATCCAGCGGGCGGCCGGGACTCCCATACGGGTCTCCTCCAATGGCGGCGCCTCTTCGCTGGACGTTGACGGCAACCACTACGGCGGCCTCTTCCACCAGGGTCAGGCTTATGCCTCGCCGGATTATTCGACGGCGACCGACCGTTATGAGATCAACATCGACAGCGGCGCCAGCAGCATCGGCATAAGCTGACGAGCCGAAACCGTTTCGCACGACCACCGGTCACCCTGGAGACTTCAGCTAGATGTTCGCGGCATGGGGACGCTTCGTTTTTCATCGCAAGTGGTGGGTGCTCGCCGCCAGTGCGCTGCTCCTCGGCGCCGTCGCCGGGGTCGGCTTCAGCCTCCAGGGCCAGCTGAACAACACGACCCACGTCCACTTCGAGTCCCAGCGCGCTTCCGACCTCCTCAACTCCCAATTCCCAAAGGTCCCGGACAGCGGCGGCTCCAGCTTCGAGGTCCTCATCACGAGCTCGACGCTTCCGGTGACCGATCCGGCTTACAGGGCAGCGGTGGAGGAGATCCTCCAGCCACTGCGAAACGACTCCCGCGTCAAGGACATCCAGACCGTCTACGACCTGCCGGCGGCCAAGGCGACGAGCGTCACCTCCCGCAACGGCAAGGAGACGCTCGCCTTCGTCAACATCAAGGACAGCCGGAACAAAGCCCGCACCTACTTCAGCGAGATCCGGGACAAGGTCAAGCCGTCCGGCGGCCTGGAGACGTACGTCACCGGCGGCCTGGCCATCAACAGCGACTTCGACACCTACCTTGCCGACGACCTCCAGCGTGCCGAGCTGGCCTCGATTCCGTTCTCGATCCTCTTCCTCGCGCTCGTCTTCGGCACCCTGATCGCGGCGCTGCTGCCCGTCGGGGTGGGGGGCGCGGCGGTTGTCGCCGGAGTCGCCGGCACGCTCCTGCTGGCCCGCTTCACCGACGTCTCGACCTACGCGATCAACATCGTGACGCTGGTCGGTCTCGGCGTCGCCATCGACTACAGCCTGCTCATCGTCAACCGCTTCCGGGAGGAGCTGCTGGCCGGCGCCACGACCGAGGCTGCCCTGGAACGGTCGATGGCCACCGCCGGCCGCGCCGTGACCTTCTCCGGGCTGACGGTGGCGATCGGCCTCGCCGGCATGCTCTTCTACCCGGGAACCTTCCTGGTTTCGATGGGCCTGGCCGGATCGATCGTGGTCGCGATGGCGGTGATCTTCGCGCTTACCATGCTGCCCTCGCTGCTGACTCTCTCCGGCGGCGCCGTCAACCGGTTTCGCGTGCCCTGGTTCGGCAACCTCGGCCGGGGCGGCTTCTGGAAGGGCATGGCCGGCTGGGTTATGAAGCGACCCCTGCTCGTGCTGCTGCCGACACTGGCGCTGATCCTGCTGGCGGCTTCGCCCTTCGCGCAGATCAAGATCGCGAACGGCGACGAGCACATGCTGCCGCCCCAGGCCGCATCGCGGGTGGGCCTCGACCGGCTCGCGGCCGACTTCCCCGGCCAGGACCAGAACACGATGGTGGTCATCCTCTACTACCGGGACGGGCTGAGCCTGAGCAAGGACCGCGTCGACCAGCTTTACGACTATGGGCAGTGGCTCCTCGCCAAGCCGAACGTTATTAGGGTCGACAGCCCGGTCACCTTCAGCCCCGACCTCGGCAAGGCGCAATACGAGGCGCTGTTCGCCGCCTACAACGCCGACCCCGCCAGCGTTGCGGGCCTGCCCGCCGATGCGCAGTCACTGCTCAAGTCGACGCTCGCGAAGAACATCGCCGTGTTCTACGTCGGCACCAACCAGCCCACCCAGAGCGACGCCGCGATCACCACCCTGAAGTCGCTCCGCGACGGTTCGGCACCCCCTGGCGCGGAGGTGCTCGTCACCGGCAGCACGGCTTTCAACCAGGACTTCATCAACCTGATACTGGAGGACTCCCCGGCGGCGATCGCCTTCGTGATCCTGGTGACCTACGTCGTCCTCTTCCTGCTCGTCGGCTCGGTGGTGCTGCCGCTGAAGGCGGTGGTAACCAACCTGCTCTCCATCTCGGCTTCCTTCGGCGTCCTCGTCTACGTCTTCCAGCAGGGCCACCTCAGCGGCCTCCTCAACTTCACGCCGCAAGCGATCGACCCGACGGTTCCGGTGATCATGTTCTGCATCGTCTTCGGCCTCTCGATGGACTACGAGGTGATGCTGTTGACCCGGATCCAGGAGGTCTACCGGAAGACGGGCGACAACTCCCTTGCGGTCGCCGAGGGCCTGGAGCGGAGCGGCCGGATCATAAGTGGCGCGGCGGCGATCATGATCGCGGTCTTCCTCGCCTTCGGCCTTGCCCAGGTGCTCCTCATCAAGGCGATCGGCCTCGGGCTCGCCACCGCGGTCCTCATCGATGCCACGCTGATGCGGATGCTCATCGTGCCCTCGGTGATGCGGCTGCTCGGCAACCTGAACTGGTGGGCGCCCCATCCCCTGGCGCGGCTACACGGCTGGCTGCGCCTCGGTGACGAGGAAGCCGCCGGACGACGACCGGGCGTTGCCGTGCGCCCCGAGCCCACCGTCCCGTGACGATCCGGCCGGCGACCGAAGCCGACCTCGCGACGATCGACGAGCTGATCCGCGCCCTGGCGGTCTACGAGCGGATGGCCGATGAGGTCGTGATGGACGCCGAGCTGCTCCGCAAGAACCTCTTCGGCGAGCGGCCCTACGCGGAGGTGCTTATCGCCGAGGTCGACGACGAGCCCGCCGGGTTCGCCCTCTACTTCCACAACTTCTCGACCTTCGTCGGCCGTCCGGGCATTTACCTCGAGGACCTCTTCGTGAAGCCCGAGCATCGCGGCAAGGGCTACGGCAAAGACCTCCTCAAACGGCTGGCGGAGATCGCCGTCGAGCGCAACTGCGGTCGCCTTGAGTGGGCGGTGCTTGACTGGAACGAGCCGGCGATCGGCTTCTACAAGAGGCTGGGCGCCCGACCCAACGACGACTGGACGATCTTCCGGCTTGCAGGTGAAGCGCTCCGGGACCTCGCCGGCTGACGCCTCGATGAGCATCGAGATGATCCGCGCCAAGCACCGCCAGGCGCTCGGCCTGATGCGCGAGTACGGCATCGACACCTGGCTCCTCCAGTTCGCCCGGGAAACCGGGCTGCGGCCCGACCCGCTCGACTACCTGGTCGGCGCCGGCGTCACCTGGCCGTCCGCCTTCCTTCTCAACCAGGACGGCTCCACCGCCGCGATCGTTGGCTCGGGCGACGCCGGCACCTTCGAGGCGCCCGGGCTCTGGTCCGAGTTGCGCGCCTTTCGGAACGGCCCCCGCGAGGATCTCCTGGACCTGCTTCACAAATGGGACCCGAAGACCGTCGGCGTCACCTGGTCGACCAGCGACGAGACCGCCGACGGGATCACCCACGGCATGTACCAGCTACTCGAATCGATGCTCGCGGGCTCCCGCTTCGCCGACCGGCTGGTATCTGCCGGCGGCCTCGCCGGCGACGTCCGCTCGATCAAGCTGCCGGAGGAGGTCGAGGCGATCGCCCGGGCCGTCGAGCTCACCGAGGATCTTCTCGAGCGGATCGAGCGCCGGCTCGCGCCCGGCATCACCGAGATCGGGCTGCAACGGCAGGTTCACGACTGGGTCCGCGAAGCCGGCTGGAAATTCTCCTGGGACGAGGAGTTCTGCCCGATGGTGAACTTCGGCCAGCCCGCCTTCATGGGCCACGCGGGACCGACCGACCGGGCCCTCCAACCGGGGGACGTCATCCACGTCGACATCGGGCTGATCGTGGACGGCTTCGCGTCCGACCTGCAGCGAACCTGGTACCTGCGGCGACCGGGAGAGACAGAAGCGCCGCCCGACGTCAAGCGCACGTTCGACGCGGTGCTGGCTTCCCTCGATGCCGGGGTCGCCGCGATCAAGCCCGGAGCGAAGGGCTTCGAGGTCGATGCGGCCTCCCGCTCGGCGGTCGAGGAGTGGGACTTCCCCGAACCGGCCTTCGCCTTCGGCCACAACTGCGGCCGGGTCGCCCACGACGGCGCGGGCATCCTCGGCCCGGAATGGGAGCGCTACGGCGACGCCCCGCGCGTCACTCTCAGGGAGGGCAACGTGTTCGCGGTCGAGCAGGACCTCGAGGTGCCCGAATACGGCGGGGTCATTGGCCTGGAGGAGGAGGTGGTGGTCACCGCGGATGGTGCGCGCTATCTCTCATCGCGACCGCAGCGGGAGCTGAAGCTGCTCGGCTGACTCGGGGGTTTCACCATCGGAAAGCCAACGCGGCAGGTTGCTCTACCGCCTCACGCCGTCTTCGGCGGCCACTCCCATTGAGAACCTACCTCAGAAGTGCTCGAGCAGCTGGTCGAAGCTCTCCAGAACCAGCAGGCGGTCGCTTTCGGTCACATCGACCACCTCCAGCGACCAGGTTTGGGGATGGGGGATGAAGACGGCTCCCAGGCCCGCGGCCAGGGGTGGGTTGATGTCCGACCTGGGCGAGTTGCCGACCATCCACGTGGAGTGCGGATCGAAGCCGTGCTCGGCCACCAACTCCTGGTAGGCGGCGACATCCTTCTCCGGCGTGACGACGACGCGGTTGAAAAGGGTCTCCAGCCCCGACCGCTCGACCTTCAAGGTCTGCTCGTCCTGCTCGCCCTTGGTGAAGAGGGTGAGGTCGTGGCGGGATGCGAGCTCGACCAGGGTTGGCTCGACGCCCGGCCGCAGCCGCATCGGCTGAGAGACGACCTTGCGGGCGAGCTCCATCAGATGCTCGAGGTCCTCCGGCTTGACGTCCCGCTCGGCCAACCGGTGATAGGTCTCCTGGAGGTTCCTGCCGAAGGCTGCCGAGCCGTAGCCGTGGTTGGCGATGTTCAGGCGCTCGACCTCGTCGAGAGCGGCCCGGACCTGGTCGCGAGAAAGGCTCGAGTGCCCGAGAAAGTCGATGAAGGCCTCGGCGGCGTCCTCGAAGAAAACGTTGTTCTCCCAGAGCGTGTCGTCGCCGTCGATGACCAGGTGCTGTCGCGGCCGCATCTCGTTCTTAGTCGGAGGAGCCGCCTGCGCCGTGCCTGCCCTCGCCAGAGGCGAAGCGCGCAGCGCCCTCCCGGCCTTCGCCCGAGGCGAGCGTCTCGATACCCCGGCTGAGCTCGTTCCGCATCGCCGCGTCCTCGGTCATCCCCCACTGCTCGATCGCTGAGAGGCGGTCATTGCGGAGGCCGGCCTGCGGAAACGCCGCCAGCCGACTGCCAAGCTCGAGGGCGTCGGCGAGCGCCTGGCCGGGTTCGGCGAGGCGGTTGACGAGACCCATCGAGAGAGCCTCCTCGGCGTCCACCGAGCGGCCCGTCAGGATCAGGTCGAGCGCCTGGCTCTGCCCGATCAGCCGCGGCAGGCGGATGGTGCCGAGATCGATCAGCGGCACGCCGAAGCGGCGGTTGAACACGCCCAGCACGGCGTCCCGGGCGGCCACCCGGAGGTCGCACCAGAGCGCAAGCTCGAGCCCACCGGCGACGGCGTGGCCCTCGATCGCCGCGATCACCGGCTTGCCGAGGCGCATCCGGGTGGGACCCATGGGGCCTTCGCCCTCGTCCGCCACGGTGAGCCCGCCGCCCTCCGCGATCGCTTTCAGGTCGGCTCCCGCGCAGAAGCTGCCACCGGCACCGGTGAATACAGCGACGGCCAGCGAAGCGTCACGGTCAAAGCGCCGGAAGGCTTCGACGAGCGCGGCCGCCGTAGCCGCATCCACGGCATTGCGACGCTCCGGCCGGTCGATCGTGACGATTCCGATCGGCCCCTCGACCTCGAAACGGACGCTCACCCGTCCCGGCGCCGGCGAGCCTCCCAGAAGGCGATCCGCCGGCCGAATCTCTCGACCTGCGCCTGGAGCAGAGCTTCATCGGTCTTGCTCATCTCGTCGCGGGCGTCCGGGTCCATGGCCGCCATCCCCTCGCGGAGGTCCGCCAGGAGGCCACTCTTGGTCCGCAGCAGCTGCCCGTAGACGAGGAGCCAGTGGTCCGCCGTCGCCATGTCGGTTGCGCTCGGGTCCTCACCCTCGATGAGCCGCTCCGGGTCGGCGGCTTCTCGCCGCAGGTCGTCAGAGTCCAATGTCGCGGGAGTTACTTTGCGCCATCGGTCAGGCCGCCCGCCGAGTCGCGGCGCCCGGCCCATGTCTCGCGGCGCCTCCGCAGCTCGTCGATGAGCGCGCGCAAAGGCTCGATGTTGCTGACTTCCACTTCTTGCAGCGCCGCCTCCGACAGGGAGCCGCCGAGCTCCTCCATC
>JALZAP010000050.1 GCA_030948245.1 Candidatus Dormiibacterota bacterium
CGCTTGTAGATGATGTTGACGGCCGCCTCCGGCCCCATCACGGCGATCTCCGCCGTCGGCCAGGCGAGGTTGAGATCGGCGCCCAGCTGCTTGGACGACATGACGCAGTAGGCGCCGCCGTAGTCCTTCCGCGTTATCACCGTCAGCTTGGGCACGGTCGCCTCGGCGTAGGCGTAAAGCAGCTTGGCGCCGTGACGGATGACGCCCCCGTACTCCTGCGCGGTTCCGGGCAGGTAGCCGGGCACGTCGACGAAGGAGATGAGCGGGATCCCGAACGCGTCGCAGAAGCGGATGAAGCGGGCCGATTTGACGGAGGCGTCGATGTCGATCGCGCCCGCCAGCACCTTGGGCTGGTTGCCGACGATGCCGACCACGTGGCCGTTGAGCCGGCCGAGGCCGATGACGATGTTGGCTGCGAAGAAGGGCTGAACCTCGAGGAACTCGCGGTTGTCGAGGATCCGAGTGATCACCTCGCGCATGTCATAGGGGAGGTTGGGCGAGCTGGGGATGATCGTTTGCAGCTCGTTATCCGCCCGCTCCGGGTCGTCGGTCGTCGGCCGGTGGGGTGGGCGCTCGCCCGAGTTCGAGGGGAGGAAGGAAAGCAGCCTCCGGACCTCCCGGTAGCAGTCGCGTTCGTTGGCGGACATGAAATGCGCCACGCCCGACCGGGTGCCGTGGACCTCGGCGCCACCCAGCTCGTCGAAGGTCACGTGCTCGCCGGTCGTGACGCGGACGACCTCAGGGCCGGTGATGAACATGTGGCCGACGCCGCGGACCATGAATATGAAGTCGGTTATCGCGGGCGAGTAGACGGAGCCCCCGGTGGCAGGACCGGCGATGACCGAGATCTGCGGCACAACCCCGGAGGCACGCACGTTGCGGTAGAAGATGTCGGCGTAACCGGCGAGAGCCGCAACGCCCTCCTGGATCCGGGCACCGCCGGAGTCGTTGATGCCGATTATCGGCACCCGGTCGCGAAGCGACAGCTCCTGGACCTTGACGATCTTGGCGGCCGTGACCTCACCGAGGGAACCCCCGAGCACGGTGGCGTCGTAGGCGTAGACGGCGACCGGCCGGTCGTCGACGGTGCCGAAGCCGGCGACCAATCCGTCGCCGGAGAACCGCTTTTCCTCCATCCCGAAGCCGACGGCGCGCGACTTCGCGTAAAGGTCGAGCTCGACGAAGGATCCCTTGTCGAGGAGGAGGTCGATCCGCGATCGGGCGGAGAGCCGTCCCTTCGGCTCGCCGCCGGCGTGGATCGCCTCGTAGCGGCGCTTCCGGAATTGGTTGATCTTCGTCTCCGAGACGGTGGCCCGCTCCAGCTCCGGCGCCTCCAGGTTGGCGACCGGGCGGCGCGTACGCTTGACAGCACTCAATGCTGCTTTCGGCTTGCGCTGCGCCATGGCTACTCATTATCGGGATCGGGATGACTTGGGCCGGCTAACTCGCAGCTCGCCGCTTGCGCTGGAGCGGAGCATCACCCTCCACCAGCTGCGGGTATTCAAGGCGGTCGCCGACAACCTGAGCTTCAGCCTGGCGGCCCGCGGCCTCCGGCTGAGCCAGCCGAGCGTGTCCTACCAGGTCAAAGAGCTGGAGCGGGCGGTGGGAACCGACCTCCTCGACCGGCTCGGCAAGCACGTGGAGCTCACCCAGGCCGGCCACCTTCTCTACGGCTACGTGCGGCAGACCCTGAACGTCATCGACGAGGCCTCCGTCGCGCTCGAGGAGCTGCAGGGCCTGGAGCGGGGCAGCCTCAAGGTCGGGGCGAGCACGACGGTCGGCATCTACGTCATTCCGACCGCGCTGGGCGCCTTCAAGAAGCTTCACCCGGGCCTGTCAATCAGCCTCGAGATCGGGGCCCGCGGGGCGGTCCAGGAAAAGGTCCTCAAGAACGAGCTCGACCTTGCCATAGTCGGTCCGGCGTTGAAGGACGCCGACCTCGTGGTGGTGCCCTTCATAACCGACGAGCTGGTCGTCATCGCGCCCCATGAACATCCCCTGGCCAAGCGCCGGAAGCTCAGCCTCAAGGACCTCAGGGACGAGCCCTTCCTGATGCGCGAGGAGGGCTCGGGAACCCGCTTCGCGGTCGAGAAGGCGGCCCGGAAGGCAAGTGTCCGGCTGGAGGTCGGCATGGAGCTCGGCTCCAACGGCGCGATCAAGCACGCGGTCGAGAGCGGCCTGGGGCTGGCGATCCTCTCCCGCTACGCGATCGGCCTCGAGGAGACAGCCGGCAAGCTCGCCCTGCTCGATGTCGAGGGCTTCCCCATCCGCCGGCAGTGGAACATCGTCCATCTCAAGCGTGACCGGCTGGCAAGGTCGGTCGCGGGCTTCATCGACTTCCTGCGCTCGGGTACCTGGGGGATGCCGAGCGCCGGTCCCGCGTACGAATCCCCCGACGACTGAAATCGGCACTTGAAAGAGGTGTGGTGGAAATGGCGCTGAATGACAAGGTCTCCTTCACCTGGCTCGGTCATGGCACCTGGCAGGTTGCGACGGCGGGCGGCAGGACGCTCCTGCTCGACGCCTGGGTCATGAACAACCCGGTGACCCCTGAGCAGCTCAAGAACCCGGAGCGGGTCGACATCATCGCGATCACCCATGGCCACTTCGACCACATCCACGACGCGGTCGACTTGGCGAGGAAGCACTCCAGCAAGGTTCTCGCCATCCCCGAGACCGCCGGCTGGCTGAAGAAGCAAGGGATCGAGAACACGGTCGACTTCAACAAGGGCGGCACCGTCGAGGTGGACGGGATCAGGTTCACCATGACCCACGCCGAACACAGCTGCGGGATCACCGATGGCGACCAGGTCATCTACGGCGGCGAGGCGGTCGGCTACGTCATCGAGTTCGAGAACGGGTTCAAGATCTACTTCGCCGGCGATACCGACGTTTTCGGGGACATGGCCCTGATCCGCGAGATCCACGAGCCGGAGGTCGCCTTCCTGCCAATCGGCGACTGGTACACGATGAGCCCCCGCAAGGCGGCCAAGGCCGCCGAGCTGCTCGGTGTCAGCACCGTGGTGCCGATGCACTTCGGGACCTTTCCGATCCTGACCGGCAAGCCGAGCGACCTCCAGGCCCAGGTCGGGGGCGGCGTGAAGGTGCTCGACATCAAGCCGGGCGACCGGGTGTAATCTCGCTTACGCCGGACACCAGATGAAGTACAGGTACAGCGCCTGGGACGGGACCCAGCAACCGTTCCCGCTCGACGCCGACACGGTCCTGGAGGCGATCTCCGATGACCTGATGTCGCACGGCGATCTGAACGGCGCCCTCCAGCGTCTCTACCGCTGGGGCTCGCAGGAGATGCCCGGCCTCGACGAGCTCACCAAGCAGGTCCAGGACCTGCGCGAGCAGGAGCTGGCCCGCTACGACCTCGACAGCGTCGTCGACGACCTGAAGGAGAAGCTCCAGGAGGTCGTCGACACGGAGCGGCAGGGGATCAGGGAGCGGGTCGAGCAGGCGCAGCGCTCGGACGGACCGGAGCGCAAGATCCTCGACAAGCTCGCCAAGCAGCGGCGCGACCAGCTCGACCGGGTGCCCGACGACCTCGGCGGGCGGGTCAAGGCGCTCAAGAACTACGAGTTCATGGTCCCCGCGGCGCAGCAGAAGTTCGACGAGCTGATGCAGAAGCTGCAGCAGCAGATGCTCGACCAGATGTTTCAGGGGATGAAGCAGTCGATCTCCCGGATGACGTCCCAGGACCTCTCCGAGGTGAAGGACATGGTCAAGGCGCTGAACCAGATGCTGCAGGACCGGGCCAACGGTGCCAGTCCCGATTTCAAGTCGTTCATGGATCGCTTCGGCTCGATGTTTCCGCCTGGGATCGAGAACCTCGACCAGCTGATGGAGCACCTCCAAAAGCAGATGGCCCAGATGCAGTCGCTCCTCCGCTCGATGTCCCCGGAGGCGCGCGAGGAACTGCAGCGGATGATGGACGAGCTGCTCCAGGACGACTCGCTCCGCCTCGAGCTGGCCAAGCTGGGCGCGCTGATGGAGGCGATGATGCCTCCCTCCGACCTGTCGGAGCGGTACCCCTTCTTCGGCGAGGAGCCGACCAGCCTCCAGCAGGCGATGGACCTGATGGGGCGGCTGCAGGGGATCGACCGGCTCGAGTCCCAGCTGGAGCGCGGCTCCTTCCGGCTCGACGACGTCGACAGGGGTCTCGCCGAGCAGCTGTTGGGCCCGCAGGCGCGCAATGCCCTGAACCAGCTCCGCAACGTCAGCGAGCTGCTCGAGAAGGCTGGTTTCGTGGAGCGCCGGGGCCGGGGCCTGGAGCTGACTCCGAAAGGCATGCGACAGATTGGCAAGAACGCCCTCAAGGACATCTTCGAGCGGCTTCGCAAGAGCCAGGTCGGGCAGCACCGGATCTTCCAGACCGGGATCGGCAACGAGGCCGGCGACGACCTCAAGGATTACGAGTACGGCGACCCCTTCCTGATCGACATGAAGGAGACGCTCTTCAACTCCCTCGAGCGCGAGGGGCGCGGCGTGCCTCTCCGGATGGAGGCGGCCGACTTCGTCGTCCGCAAGACCGACCATTCATCGCAGGCCTGCACGGTCCTGATGGTCGACATGAGCCGCTCCATGTTCCTTCGCGGGTGCTTCCTCGCCGCCAAGAAGGTGGCGATGGCGCTCGACGCGCTGATCCGCGCCCAGTACCCGCGCGACAAGCTGTACATCGTCGGCTTCTCCAACCAGGCGGTCGAGCTGAAGCCCGACGCGCTGCCCCAGATCACCCTCAACGACTACGTCTACGGGACCAACATGCAGCACGGCTTCCAGCTCGCTCGGTCGCTGCTCTCGCGCCACCGCGGGAACAAGCAGATCATCATGGTCACCGACGGAGAGCCCACCGCCCACCTGGACAACGGGCGGGTCTACTTCGCCTACCCGCCGACCTTCAAGACCATCCAGGAGACCTTGAAGGAGGTCCAACGGTGCACCCGGGACCGAATCGTCATCAACACCTTCATGCTCGAGCGGGGGCCATATCTGACCGAGTTCATCAACCGGGTGACCAAGCTCAACAAGGGCCGCGCCTTCTTCGTCCAACCGGAGAGGCTGGGCGAGTACATCCTGGTCGACTACGTGAGCGGCCGCCAGCAGCGCCGCCACAGTCGAGCATCTGCCTGACACTTCGCCTGCTCTGACAACCCTCGTCGACGTTGTAGCGGGCCTCTACACGGCTGGGGTGCTCATCCTTCTCGTGCCGTTTCGCCGGCGTGGTTTGATGCGCCGCTGCTGCGGCTCGTAACCACTTCTCCCCTTTCGTTGGAGAGAGATACTTCGACAGAGAACGGCTGTCACGCGATGTCGGGGCGGCGTCTCGACCTACCGAGGAGCCAGGGGCTTCGAGGTCTTCTGGTATCCGAGCCGAGTCCTGTCCACCGCTGTTGGCCTAGACCGCTCCCCAAAGCTCGCCCGCCCGCGCTCCAAGGCCCTTGGCCACCGCGGTGAAGGCGTCGCGGTCGCTTACCCGGCCCGGGAAGATCCGGTCGAGGCGGGCGCGGAAGGCGGGCAGGCGGGAGGAGCCTCCGGTCCGCAGCACGGTGTCGATCTGTTCCGGCTCCAGCCCTGCTTCGGCCACGGCTCGGAGCAGGCAGCGCTCCACCTCGGCGAGGTCGTCTTTGATAACCGCCTCGAACTGGCCCCGCAGCAGCGGGACGTCGAGGTGCAGCCTGCGGCGGGCGAAGCGGAGGCGGGTTGACTCCTCGCTGGAGAGCCGGATCTTGGCGTCCTCGACAGCCTTGTAGAACTCCCAGGCGTGGCCCTCGAAGAGGATCGCTCGGGCGACCTCGGCGGCCGGACCGCCGACCTTGTCGAGGACCTTCGGCACTCCGGGGTCGGACAGGAGTTGCCGGACGCCGGAGCGAGAGCCCATCTCGTTGTAGAGCCAGTTGGGCAGGGCGGTCAGGCCCAGCACCGGCCCGACGGCAGTCTCGAACAGGGCCGCGTCGAAGCGCTCGCCACCTATGTCGACCCCGGTCAACGACAGGGTCGCGGGGACGCCTCTGCGCACCCCGATGACGGCCGCGTCGAAGGTCCCGCCGCCGAAGTCGACCGAAAGGACGTGGCCCTCGGGAAGCTTCTCGCCCAGCACGGCGGCGGCCGGCTCGGGAAACATCTCCACCTCCTCAAAGCCGGCCTGGCGAGCGCCCTCGCGGAGGCGGTCGAGGGCGACCTCCTGGGACCGACCGGCAAGGTCCATCCCGGCGAAGACGACCGGGTGGCCCATCACCAGACGGCGTACGTCGGCGCCGCTCGCCTCGTCGGCCGAGCGCTTCAGCCGCTCGATGACGATCGAGACCAGCTCCACCAGCTCGAAGTCGCGAGCCCAGGAGTGGGTGGCGGTGAAGTCGGTGCGGGCGAGGTCGCGCTTGACGCCGGTCACCAGCCGGGTGTCCTGGCAGCCACCGTTCCGGGTCGCCTGCCTGCACTCGGTCTCCGCGCCGTAGCGGACGAGCGGGCAGTGCAGGCAGGTGTGCCGGAGATGCCCCTGGACGAGGTAGCGGGCTATCGCCGCCTCCCCCGCCTGCCGCTCGCCGTCGCGGTGGAGGTAGGCGACCGACGCGAGGGTGAGGCCGGCCAGCCCCGACTCGGCGGGCACCACCTCGACGCGGTCGTCATAAGCGACGGCTATCGCGCTATTGGAAGTTCCGAAGTCGATCCCATAGGCGATCGGGTCCCTGGTGGTCATGGCGATACCATGGGATTGAAATGCAGATGATCGAGACTCAACTTCTGGACCGCCTCGGTATCGGGTCGAACGTCAAGGTCTGGATGGATCTCTCTCCTGCCGAACTGTATGAGCACTCGCTGCGCCGCGATGAGGCGGCACTGGTCAGCTCAGGGGCCATCGTCGCCGAGACCGGACAGCATACCGGTCGCTCCCCCAAGGACAAGTTCATCGTGGCCGAGCCGGAGAGCGAGGCCGACGTCTGGTGGGCCGGCAACCAGCGGATCTCGCCCGAGTCGTTCCACCGGCTGCTGGACAAGATGGGCGACTTCTGCGCCGGCCACGAGGTCTACGTCCAGAACCTCCATGCCTGCGCCGACCCCGAACGGCGGCTCAAGGTCCAGGTGATCACCGAGTACGCGTGGCACAGCCTCTTCGCGCAAAACCTCTTCATCCGGCCCGAGGCCGCCGAGCGGAAGGCGTTCCAGGCCGACTTCACGGTCATGTCGCTGCCGAGCGTCAAGGCCGACCCCGCCTCCGACGGAACCCGGACCGAGACCTTTGTGCTTCTGAGCTTTGCCAACCGGATGGTGATAATCGGCGGAACCGAGTACGCGGGCGAGATCAAGAAGTCGATCTTCACGGTCCTCAACTACCTGATGCCGAAAGCCGGCGTGATGCCGATGCACTGCTCGGCCAACTACTCGAAGGCAAACAGCGACTCCGCCCTCTTCTTCGGCCTCAGCGGGACTGGCAAGACGACCCTCTCCTCGGACTCGACCCGCACCCTGATCGGGGATGACGAGCACGGCTGGGGCGACGACGGCATCTTCAACTTCGAAGGCGGCTGCTACGCCAAGACGATCCGGATCTCGAAGGAGGCGGAGCCGGAGATCTACGAGGCGACCAACCGTTTCGGGACGGTGCTCGAGAACGTCGTCTTCGATCCCGACACACGAATCCCCGACTTCGACTCGGACGGCAAGACCGAGAACACCCGGTCCGCCTACCCGATCGACTTCATTCCCTCGGTCGACCTTTCCGGCCGGGCAGACCATCCCACCGAGGTGCTCTTCCTCAGCGCCGACGCGTTCGGCGTCCTGCCCCCCGTGTCGCGGCTGGAGGGCGAACAGATCCGGTACTTCTTCCTCTGCGGCTACACGGCCAAGGTGGCGGGCACCGAGCGAGGCGTCACCGAGCCCGAGCCGACCTTCAGCACCTGCTTCGCGGCCCCCTTCCTGGTCCTCCCCCCGGACCCCTACGCCGACCTGCTGCTCGATCGCGTGCGACGGCACGGGACGACGGTCTGGATGCTGAACACCGGCTGGACGGGCGGTCCCTACGGCGTCGGCCAGCGGATCTCGATCGCGCACACCCGCTCCATCGTCCGAGCGATCGTCGAGGGCCGCCTTGACGGCGTGACGCGCCACCTCGACCCGGTCTTCGGCCTCCAGATCCCGGACACCGTGCCGGAGGTGCCGAGGCGGATCCTCGACCCCCGCGGCGCCTGGAAGAGCCCGGAGGACTACGACCAGCAGGCAGACCGGCTGAGAGGGATGTTCGACGAGTACTACCGAACTTTTCGCGAGAAGGGAGCGGCTGCGGGCTGAGCCGCTTCGCGATCGTGGGCAGCCGGCACTATCCCGCCCTCGGGCGGGTGGCAGAGTACGTCGGCAGCCTGCCCAAGGGCTCGACCGTGGTCACGGGCAGCGCGAGCGGCGTCGACGCCGAGGCGACGCGTGCCGCCCGCGACCGTGACCTCGCCGTCATCCGGCTCTCCGCCTCCTTCGAGGAGGTGCGCGATCCCCAGGCCGCCGCGCAGCGGAACCAGGCACTGATCGACAAGGCGGACGTGGTCGCCGCGTTCTGGGACGGGGCATCGCTGGGCACCCGGGGCACCATCGACCGCGCCCTCGACTCCGGCAAAGAGGTGCACGTCTTCATCGACAGGGGGGACGTCCCCCCTCAACCCATCGTCCGGTGAAGGTAACCGCGCTGCTCTTCGCCCGGCTCCGCGAGCAGGCCGGCGGCGACCGCTTCTCGCTCGAGCTCGCCGATGGCGCGACGGTCGCTGACGCCCATGCCGAGCTTCGCCGCCTTCACCCTGGGCTGGAGGCGCGCCAGGAGATCGTCCGCGCCGCTGTGAACCAGGAATTCGCCGCCTGGGACGATGCGCTCGCCGAGGGTGACGAGGTCGCCTTCATCCCACCCGTCAGCGGAGGGGCCCACGAGGTCGGAGTCCTTTTCGAG
>JALZAP010000051.1:0-6883 GCA_030948245.1 Candidatus Dormiibacterota bacterium
GCCGTCAACTCCCGCGGCTCCATGTTCGTCTACGGCTCACCGGGCAACGGCAAGACGTCGCTTGCGCGGCGCATCCCACTGCTCCTGCGGGGTCCGATCCTCGTCCCCCACGCCATCGACCTGGGTGCCGGGGAGGTGATGGTCGTCTTCGACCCCGCTGTTCACAAGCTCGACCCCGACCAGCCGCACGACCGGCGCTGGATGCGCGTGGTCCGTCCCCTGGTCCAGGTCGGCGGCGAGTTCACGCTCGACATGCTGACCGCGACCTGGGACCCGGCCGGCCGCGTCTACCAGGCCCCGCTCCAGCTGAAGGCGAACGGCGGCGTGCTCCTGATCGACGACTTCGGTCGCCAGCAGGTCACCCCCAAGCAGATGCTCGACCGGCTGATGGTGCCGCTCGAGCAGGCGATCGACCACCTCCAGCTGGCGGGCAGCGGACGCAAGGTCGAGATCCCCTTCCGGGCGATGCTCCTCTTCTCGACCAACCTGACGCCGAGCGAGCTGCTCGACGAGGCGTACATGCGCCGCCTCGCCTACAAGGTCCGGATGGCCGATCCCACCCCACAGGTGTTCCAGCGGATCTTCGAGCGGGAGCGGCAGCGGCTCGGCATCCCCGCCAACCCCCTCGTGTTCCCCCAGATCGGGCAGCTGTACGGCAGCAGCGCGATCCGGGGCAACCATCCCCGCGACCTGCTCGAGCGGCTGGTCGACGTGGCCAGCGCCCGCGGCGTGAAGCCAGAGCTTTCGCCAGAGTTGGTGGACGCCGCCTGGAGGACCCTCTTCGTCGCGACCTAGTTGATGCCTAGGAAATGCTCCCCGGCGGCAGGAAGTCGCGCAGCCGGAGGGAGAGCGCGATCGGCGTCGTCTGGGACTTGATCAGGTAGTCGCGGGCCCCGAGCTGGAGGCCCTCTTTGACCATCTCCGGCTCGCCGTAGTTGGAGAGGATCAGCACGGGTATGCCGGCGAGGCGCGGATCGAGCCCGATCGCGCGCAGCACGTCAAGCCCGGCGAGCCGGGGAAGCCGGAGGTCGAGCAGGACCAGGTCGGGCGGCATTCCCTGCACCTGCTGCAGCCCGGTCACGCCATCCGTGGCCAGCTCTACGTCATAACCGTCTCCGGTGAGCTGCAGCCGGTACATCAGGGCGATCGCCATGTCGTCTTCGATGAGCAGGACCCGCGGCCGCCGACTCGCGCCGTCGTCGAGCCGGTGGACATAGGGCGGCGAAGCGCCGGCAGGGACCCGCTGGAGGAGCAGCATCCGGCCCGCGGTCACTCCTCGGCGAGCGGTACGGCGAGCACGAAGGTGCTTCCCTTGCCGAGGGTGGAGGTCGCGGTGATGTCGCCACCGTGGAGGCGGGCGAGCTCGCGCGAGAGGTAGAGGCCCAAACCGGTGCCGGGGATGTGGCTCGTCTCCGGGGTGACGATCCGGCCGAAGCGCGTGAAGAGCCGGTCGAACCGGTCGGGCGGTATACCCACCCCGGTGTCGGTGACGCTGATCCTGGCGACGTGGGAGTTCCTGGAGACCTTGAGGGTGACCGGCCCGCCGCCCGGCGAGTACTTGATCGCGTTGGTCAGCAGGTTCCCGATGACGGTCGAGATCCGATCCACGTCGACCGAGACCGGGATCTCGATGTCGGGGCTCTCGAAGACGAGGGCATGGGCCGCGTCGGCGAAAGGCTGGGCCATCTCGAGCGCGATCCGGGCGACCTCGCGCAGGTCGGCCCGGCGGGGCGAGAGCTCGAGGCGACCCTCCTCGAGGCGCGCCGCCTCGATCATCTGCTCGACCAGGGCGTTCATCTCATCGGCTTTCGCGGTGAGCACGGGGAGCGCCCTGAGGGCGCTTTCCGGGATCTCCCCCAGCGAACCCCGCTCCAGCATCGACAGGTAGCCCCGGATCACGGTGATCGGCCCGCGCAGCTCGTGTGACGCGAGGTTGAGGAACTCGGTCTTGGTCCGCTCCAGCGCGGCGATCCGCTCAGTCAGGATGGCCCGGTCGAGGCCCGCCGTCACGTTGGTGGCATAACCGGCGAGGCGGGCCACCTCCTCGGTCCCGAAGAAGGGAGTGAAGGGGCCAGAGATGACGGCGAGGACGCCGGTTCCGCCGGCGAGCGGGAGAGGCACGACGACCGCCGTCTGCGGCTCGGTGCCGGGGATCGCGCGCATCCCCTCCCTCGCGGGCGCCCCGAGCTGCGCCGTCAGGCGCTCCGCCTGCGCCTCGTCCATCCCTTTGGCGGCGAGGACGGAGCCGTCGGAGTCGGCGATGAAGCCGACCTCGGCTCCCACGAAACGGATGGCCCAGTCAAGCGCCCTCTCGGCCAGCTTTTGACGCGTCGGACTGAAGAGGAGCAGCTCGCGGACCGCGTCACGATAGGCCGCCTCCTCCGGGTACATCCACTCCCGCCGGACCACGCGCGGGGGAGCGAAGGCGAGGTAGAGGAGCGGCACCGAGACGAGTGCGAGGAGCTCGATCATCAGCTGTGCGACCGGATGGCGCGCCACCGCCTGCCCGATGCCGGCGAAGAGAAGGACCCCGACCAGCAGGCCATAACCGACGGCGAGGGAGCGAAGCCGCCCACGCTGAACGGCCGGGCGCCCGCCCGACGCAAGCCAGAAACGGACGATCGGCTCGGTTACACAGGCTGACCAGACCAGGATCAGGAGCACGGTCACCACGGCTTGCGCGGCGCTCGGCAGCGCCTTCGGCTCGTAGGTTGGGAAGGCGACGATGTAGGCCGCGGCCGCGAGGAGGACCGCTGCCAGCGCAACCCGTTGGGCTCGCCTGCCGAGCCGGATGAAGGTCCCCCGGAAGAGGAGAAGGGCATAGCCGGATGCCAGGAAGACGGCGACGCTCAGGTCCTGGCCGGCCACTCCCAGCGCGTTGCCGGTCAGGGTCTGGACCTCGCCCAGGACGTTGGTCACCGCCAGGAGCCCGATCGCCAGCGCCAGGAAGCCGCGGCTTCGCTCCCGGTGGCGGAGGTAGTCCCGGAAGGTGAGCGCGCCGAGAAGGATGAAGGCCAGGCTGACCGCGTAGGTGAGTACCTGGAGCACTTCAGTCATACATAGACTGCCTGCGAGAGTACATCTTTACCTAACACCTGGACCGCAAGAATCGGTCGATACGAGGGGTGGTCCAGGCCGCGCGCAGGGGTTTGCCGAGCACGGCCCACAAGAGGGACGCCCCCAAACAAAGGCAGTGGCTCTTTCGGGCCTACTTTTCGAGGGCGGTGTCGAGTGGAACGAGCCGCTTCTGGAGGCCGTAGATGGCGGCCTGGGTCCGGTCCGCCAGGTGCAGCTTCGAAAGCACGTTGGAGACATGCGTCTTCACCGTCTCCTCGCCGATGCCGAGCTTTGCCGCGATCTCCTTGTTGGAGCGGCCGCGGGCGAGCGCCGCGAGCACCTCCAGCTCCCGCGGTGAAAGCTGGTCGACGGCGGGCCGATCCCTCCGGCGCACTTCCTGGAGGACCCTCCCCGCCACGCTGGGGTCGAGGATGCTCTCGCCGTTCATCGCGATCGTCGCGGCGACGGCCGGTGCGGCGGCCGAGCGAAGCAGCAGCGTCTGGGCAACGAGGGCGACGATCACGGCCACTCCGATGGCGGCCGGCAGAGCCCGGCTCATCGCGATGCCAGGTGGAGCTGGCCGCTCGGGTTGTAGCGCGCGCACGCCTGCCTGGTGCTCAGGAACTCGGGCTGCCGGGGACCGTTCTTGAGCAGCAGGTCGGGGGACAGGTGGAGGGTGCCGGCGGTGTCAGGATCGGGCCAGTCGGGCAGGCCGTGGGTTCTCAGGCACTGGGCGAAGCGCCTCGGCACCAGCCTCTTGACGGTCGAGAACCACCGCTCCTTCAACGGCAACGAAGGCCGGCTTCCGCTGGAGGCGCCGGCGATGATTGGGATCGTGCCCGGTGTCCGGGCCGAGACGCCGACGGCCGACCTGACCGGTGGCGTCTATCGGACCGACCTGGTGCCTCCCTATCTGGGCAGCGGCGTGAACCTCCGCGCGACCGAGTTGTCACTGCTCGGCACAATCCAGGGGCAGCTGAGCACGGGCAGCTTCCTGAAGGCTGCGAACGCGCGCTACCCAGCCGCGGTGCTCGGCCACAACGCGGCCCAGGCGCTCGGCATCGCCCGCCTCGACTCCCCCGTCCGGATCTTCGCCGCGGGCCGCTGGTTCAGCGTCGTCGGCATCCTGGCGCCGCTCGAGCTGGCGCCGGAGATCGACAGCTCGGTCCTCATCGGCGTTCCCTACGCCGAGTCGGAGCTGGGCTATGACGGCCACTCGACACGGATCTACGTCCGCGCCGATCCCGACCGCGCGACCGCGGTAAGCACCCTGCTCGCCCGCACCGCGTCACCCGAGAACCCGGACCAGGTCCAGATCAACCGTCCCTCCGACGCGCTCGCTGCGCGACTGGCGGTCAGCAACAGCGGCATCGCGCTCTTCGTCGGGTTGGGGGCCCTGGCCCTCCTGGTCGGAGGGGTCGGGGTCGCCAACGTGATGGTGATCGCGGTCCTCGAGCGGCGGTCGGAGATCGGGCTCCGACGTGCGCTCGGCGCGACCCGGGCGCAGGTGGGCGTGCAGTTCCTGATCGAGGCGCTCCTGCTGGCTTTCCTCGGCGGTGCCGCCGGAATCGCTCTTGGGACGCTGGTGACGGTCGGCTACGCCTTTTCGGCCGGGACCGTGCCGCTGATCCCCGCCATCGCCGCCTGGGGCGGGATGGCCGTGGCGCTGCTGATCGGCGCCGTGGCCGGCCTCTACCCGGCGCTCCGGGCAGCCCGCCTATCCCCAACAGAGGCCCTTCGAACGGTCTGAAGAGGTTTGGGCGCCGTGGGATCGGGGCATATACTCCTATGGATCGTTCCCTCGCGGGACGACGGCTCGCGTTTGGTCACTGCCTTTCTCGAACAGACCAGTCGTGTGTTTGAAGTAGGCGTTCGAGATAGCAGGAGTCAGTACATGACCAACGGAACCATCAAGAAGCTCGTATCCGACCGCGGCTTTGGATTCATCGCAGCGGACGACGGCAAGGAGTACTTCTTCCATCGTGACGGCGTCGAGAACTTCGACAGCCTGAACGGCGGCGAGAAGGTGACCTTCGAGGTCGAGGCCAGCCCCAAGGGCCCTCGCGCCAAGCTGGTCCGCCTCGCCTAGCCCGGCTTCTTGAGACCAGGGCTCCCCGCCGAGAGGCGGGGGGCCTTTTCTTTTTAGCCCGGCCCACCAGTCGGAAATGGCTTGCGCAGTGGGAGGATCACGTTCCGGTCCTGGGGTGACCCAGAGCGATCCCGGGTGAAGCCCGACCAGGCCAGGTTGGCGGCCAGCTCGCGGTGCAGCCCGGCCAGCTCGAGGCTGCTCTCGGCGCTGCCCCGCTCGAGCAGGCCATCGTGGTCGAGCATGGTGCAGGCGATTCCAAGCAGGCCGGGACCGCCGTCGACGATCTCGACCAGGCGGCCCTGGCAGGGCCAGTCCACCAGCGAGGCGGTGGTCACCTCCCAGAAGCCCCCGCCCTCTCCGCCAGGAGCGGCCCGCGGAGTAACGCGGTTGGCGTGGACATGGCCATTCAACCAGAGCATGACGTTCGGGTGGCGGAGGAGCAGGCCGAGCACGGCCGCCGGCTCGACGCCCGGTTCGCGGGTGTTGGTCAGCGAGTCCAGGCCATGGTGGGACAAGATCACGATCAGCCGGTCGGGCACCTCGCCAAGCCTGCTTTCCAGCCAGCCGTACTGCGCGGGGTCGATGACGCCGTCGGCGCCACCCGCCGAGCAGGAGGTGGCGAGGACCACGTAGCGCACAGCCGGCGTGTCGTGGACGTAGTAAAGCTCCTGGCCGCCGAAGCCGTGGCCCTGGTTGGCCCGGATGAACTCGGCACGGCTGAACGCCCGCCGGGCCGGGTCCGGGGTGACCGGGAGCACCGGGCCCTCCATGAACGCCTCGGGACGGCTGACGTACGTCTCATGGACCCGGTCGAGATCGAAGCCGTCCGGCAGCTGCACTGGCTTGACGCCTCCGGTGAGCGCCGCGACAAGGTCGGGCGTGATCTTCCCCACTCCCTGGCTGAGCAGCTCGTGGTTGCCGTGGCAGCCGAGCCAGGGCAATTGGAGCCCAGGCGTGGAGAACGGCCGCAGGGCGCGCTCCAGCAGGCCGGGCAGGTGGGGATAGCCGAGCTCGGTGCGGAACTTGTCGGACGCCTGGCCGTCCGGCTTCCAGAAGATATCGTCCGGCCAACCCGGTGCCTGCACCCCTTCGTAGCCGGGCCTACCCGAGTCGGCGCTCACGGTTCCCCCGTTGAAGAGGGCGAGGAAGGTTGTCAGCTCGTTCCACTGCGCGTTGTCGATGGCGTCGCCGGTCATCGCGACCAGCTCGAGCGGGCCGCCGGCGGGACCGGTCTCGAGCCGGTTCAGGGTTGCGACGAGGGCAGCGATGGAGTGTGCGTTGAGCGCCTCTTGGGGTCGCTGCATGGGCACCAGGCGGCGGAAGCGCGGATCCTTGAACTCGCGGTTGAGGAACTCGAACCGCGCCGGCGACTGGACGTCGGCGAGATGGAGGTCGGTGACCTGGGCGAAACAGGCAAGCGGCTTGCCGCGGGCTCGAAAGCCGGCCGCTTGGGCGCTGCCGACCAGGTCGGGACGGAGAAGCTGAGGCTCACCCGGTTGGGCCGCCACCGCCCGGTAGGGGGTGGGGCTCGGTGTCCGTTCGACCGCGCCGGCAGCCAGCCGGCGCTCGATGGAGAGTGCCGGGCCGGCGCTCACCCGCTGGTCGCGGCCACCTCGTCGCGGGCGATCAGGACGGGGTCGTCGCGGAACGCAAGCTGAACCCGGGTGCCGGCCGGGTGGGCGGCCGCTTCCGAGGTCGGCAGCTGAGCCAGCACGCTCACGTCGCCCAGGTCGACCG
>JALZAP010000051.1:6893-8897 GCA_030948245.1 Candidatus Dormiibacterota bacterium
TGATCCGGCTCGTCGCGCCGAGGAAGGCGGTCGCGATCACGGTGCCGACAAGCGGTCCCGCCTTGGTGGAGTGGTTGGAGGCCAGGGTGACGGCCTCGGGCCGGACCAGGGCGATCGCGGGCCCGTCGATTACGCCTCCCTGGACCAGGGGCAGCTTGGCGCCCCTCACCTCCACGGAACCAGCCCGGACGATGCCAGGGATGCGGTTGGTGAGTCCGACGAACTCGGCGACGAAAGGCGTCGCCGGCCGCGAGTACACCTCCATCGGGGGACCGAGCTGTTCGAGGCGGCCACTGTTCATGACGCCGACCCGGTCGGCGATCGCGAGCGCCTCCTCCTGGTCGTGGGTGACGAAGAGGGTTGTCGTCCCGACCTCGAGCTGAACGCGGCGGATCTCGTCCCTGAGCCGGGCTCGCACCCGGGCGTCGAGCGCTGAGAGCGGCTCGTCGAGGAGGAGCACTTTGGGCTGGATCGCGAGGGCGCGCGCGAGGGCGACCCGCTGCTGCTGGCCGCCCGACAGCTGGTGGGCGAAGCGGTCGGCCTGGGTGGCGAGCCCGACCAGCTCAAGCATCTCACCGGCCCGGCGCCCCCTCTCCTTCTCCCCCACCTTGCGGAGGAAGAGCCCGAAGGCCACGTTCTGGCGCGCGGTCATGTGGGGGAAGAGCGAGTAGGCCTGGAAGACCATGCCCACGTTCCGCTTGTTGGCGCTCAGCCCGGTCACGTCCTTGCCGTCGATGACGACCCGGCCGCCATCCGCTTCTTCGAGGCCCGCCAGCAAGCGCAGCGCGGTGGTCTTGCCGCAGCCCGAAGGCCCGAGGAGGGCGACCATCTCACCCGGGGCGATGGTCAGGTCGAGGCCGTCCAGCGCGGTGACCGGCCCGTACCGGCGCTGGAGGTTCTCCAGCCGTACCTCGACGGCGCCGGGCGCGGCGGGTTTGGCGGTCGCCATTCGTCAGCTGTCCTCGTGGAACGCGACTAGGGAGGGGGGCCTGCCCACGAAGGCGAGGACGGTCAGGATCAGGAAGGCGAACAGGAGCGACGCCACCGCGACCGCGATCGAGACGCCGGCGTTGGCCCGGCCGAGGTGGTAGATGGCCACCTGCAGGTTCTGGAAGCTGAGCAGGTTCGCGATCGTGTACTCGCCGAGGACGAGCGCGACCGAGAGCAGGCCGGCGTTCAGCAGCGCGCTGCGGATGTTGGGCACGATCACCCGCCCGATCACCGTTACCCAGCCGGCGCCCAGGCTCCGAGCAGCCTCGGACAGGGTCTTGACGTCGATCGCCGCCAGCCCGGCGTCAAGCGCTCGATAGGTGAAGGGCAGGACCAGGATCAGGTAGGCGAAGGCGAGCGTCAGAACCGAGTCACTCAGGTAGTAGGAGACCCACTTGTAGGCCGGTACCAGGCCGACCACCAGCACGATGGCCGGGATCGTCAGCGGAAGCAGGCAGATGAACTCGAGGATCGGGCGCAGCCTCGGCAGGCGGAGGCGAGTCCAGATCATCGTCGGAACCAGCAGCAGCAGCACGCCGACCGATGTGATCACCGCCAGTTCGAGCGAAGCCAGGATCGCCGCGACCAGGTCCGGATAGCTGGGGATCGTCAGCCACGAGGCGAGTGTGCGGGGCTGGTTGCCGACACCGCGCGTCGAGAACTCGAGCATGGCCCCGATCGGGACCAGGAAGAAGGCTCCGAAGAGGAGCAGCACGACCCTGCGGAAAAGGCGCTGGCGCGCCCTGCGCGAGCGGCTCACCGGAGCCAGCGCGCCGTTCGCCGCTGGAGCAGCGAGTAGAGCACCATGACCGTGGCGACGATCACGATCATCGAGAGGGCAAGGGCGCTGGCCAGTCCCGCCGAGGCGAGCCCCACCTCGCTCGTCAATGCATTGGCGATCTGGAGCGGCACGATGATGCCGCCCTGGTTGATGAGCGCAGCCGCGGTGGCGTAGGCGGAGAAGGCGTTCGCGAACAGCAAAAGGGTGGCGCCCAGGAAGGCCGGCATCAAGAG
>JALZAP010000334.1 GCA_030948245.1 Candidatus Dormiibacterota bacterium
CGACAGGTCCGGAACCCACCAGAAGAGGGCCGATGCCACCACGCTCAAGCCGATGCCGGCGAGCAGGAGGGCCGGCGTCGCCAGCCGCAGCCCGAGCGCGCCACTGGCGAGACGGCCGACGGTGATACCCGTCCAGTAGAGGCTCACCAGCAGTCCGGCGGTCGCGGTGGCATAGCCCCGGCCCTCGGTCAGGACGGTGAATGACCACTGCCCGGCGGACCACTCCGCTCCGGTGTAAAGGAAGAAGGCCAGTATCCCGAGGAGCAGCGGGGCTGAAAGTGACATGCGCCGGTCGCCCCGATTCCTCGGCGCGGAAACCGCGGGCCAGTGAGGGGCGGCCAGCGCCCAGACGCCGAGCAGCGCCTGGAGGATTGCCACGGTAAGGAAGGCCAGCCGCCAGCTGAGGTGGCCGACCAGCAGGCCGGTGACGATCAGGGGTCCGATCAGCGTGCCGATGCCCCAACAGCCGTGAAGAACCTGCATCGCCCCGCCGCTCATCCGCAGCGTGCTGTAGACGTTGACCGCGCCGTTGGCAAACCCGGCGGCGAGCCCCCAGAGAACGGCGCCCGCGACGACCACGGGCCAGGAGCCGACAGCCAGCAGGAGCAGGCTCACCGCATAGAGGAAGCAGCCGATGACCAGCGTCCAGCGCAGACCGATCCAGTCCACCACCCGGCCGAGGCTCAGGTTCAGGAGCAGGAAGCCGAAGGTCGAGTAGACGAGGAGCAGGCCGAGCGCCGAGAGCGACTGGTGCAGCTCGGCGCGCATCGACGGCCAGGCGACGCCGAGCGCTCCATCGAAGATTCCGATGACGAGGAAGGAGCTGAAGCTCAGCGCCGCCTGGCCGCTCGTGCTAGAAGCGAGTCTTGAGTTGATCGATCAGCTCGGTGATGGGAACCCGGACCTGCTCCATCGAGTCGCGCTCCCGGATCGTCACGGCGCGGTCGACGATGGTCTCGAAGTCGATCGTCACGCAATAGGGAGTGCCGATCTCGTCCTGGCGGCGGTAGCGCTTGCCGACGTTGCCGCCGGTCTGGTCGTACTCGACCCGGAAGTTGGGGCGGACCAGGTCCAGCACCTCGCGCGCCGGCCCAATCAGCTCCTCCTTCTTGGAGAGTGGCATCACCGCAACCTGCACTGGAGCGGTGTTGCGGTGGAGGCGGAGCACGACCCGGGTTTCGCCCTTCACCTCGTCCTCGTCGTAGGCGTCGAGCAGGCAGGTTATGAAGATCCGGTCAACGCCCACGGCCGGCTCGATGACGTAGGGAAGGAAGCGCTCGTTGCTCTCCGGGTCGAGGTAGGAGAGGTCCTGGCCGGAGCGCTCCTGGTGAGCCCGGAGGTCGAAGTCGGTCCGGCTGGCGACGCCTTCCACCTCGCTCCAGCCGAAGGGGAACTCGTACTCGATGTCGGTCGACGCCTTGGCGTAGTGGGCCTTCTCGTCGAGGCCGTGATCGCGCAGCCGGAGGCGCTCCGCCCGCACGCCGAGGATGTCGGTGTACCACGCCAACCGCTCGGTCTTCCAGTGCGCGAACCACGGCTCGTCGTCGCCCGGCTTGACGAAGAACTCCATCTCCATCTGCTCGAACTCACGGACCCGGAAGACGAAGTTCCCGGGTGTGATCTCGTTGCGGAAGGACTTGCCCTGCTGGGCGATGCCGAAGGGGACGCGGACCCGCATCGAGTTGATGACGTTCTTAAAGTCGACGAACATGCCCTGCGCCGTCTCCGGCCGCAGGTAGGCGATCGCGCTCGAGTCCTCGACCGGGCCGATCGTGGTCTTGAACATCAGGTTGAACTGGCGCACCTCGCCCAGCGGACCGCCGCACTGCGGGCAGCGGTCGCCCTTGACGTGGTCGGCGCGCCAGCGCTTCTTGCACTCGCCCTCGCACTGGCGGAGGGGGTCGACGAAGTTGTCGACGTGGCCGGAGGCCTTCCAGACCTCGGGGTGCATGAGGATCGTCGACTCAAGGCCGACGACGTCGTCGCGGAGCTCGACCACGTGCTTCCACCAGAGGTCGCGCAGGTTCCGCTTCAGCTGCACGCCGTAGGGCCCGTAGTCGTAGAGCCCGCTTACGCCGCCGTAGATCTCGCTCGACTGGAAGACGAAGCCGCGCCGCTTGCAGAGGGCGACCACCTTCTCCATCAGCTCCTCGCGGGGGACGGTCAGGTCGCCACTCCTCGCATGCGGCGAAGGAAGCGGAGGGAGTTGAGTCGCTTGTCGAGGTGGTACTCGAGCTGGTCGGCGAGGACGTCATCCACCTCGTCCATGATCGCGGTTGACAGCTTCAGCCGTCGGTAGAGCTCGATCTCGCGCCGGAACATCACCCGGAGGACCTTGATCGCGCCCGGCGAGACGACC
>JALZAP010000335.1 GCA_030948245.1 Candidatus Dormiibacterota bacterium
GCCGGGGGGCGATGAGATCGGCGCCCGCCGCGTCGAGCAGCATATCCGGGGCCTGCGCGCGATGGGCGCCGACATCCACGAGACGCGCTCCGACTTCGTGGCTCGGGCCCGGCGGCTGACGGGGGCCCGGGTGGTCTTCGACCTGCCGACGGTCACCGGCACCGAGAACATCATCCTGGCCGCCGTCCTGGCCGCCGGCCGCACCGAGATCTTCAACGCGGCCCGCGAGCCGCACGTCCAGGACCTCTCCCGCTTCCTGGTCAAGATGGGCGCCCAGATCCACGGCATCGGCACCGACGAGCTGGTGATCGAGGGCGTGCCCCGCCTGCACGGCGCTGAGCACCGGGTCATCCCTGACTACCTGGAAGCGGGCACGTATGCGATCGCGGTCGCGGCCACCGGGGGCGAGGTGCTGCTGGAGTGCAGCCCGCCCGAGGACCTGCGCCAGGTCTTGCTCAAGCTCGACCAGGCGGGCGTCGAGATCGAGGTTGGGGAGGGTGAGTTCGCGGTGCGCCGCCACCGCAAGTCGTCGCTGCGCGCGGTGGACATGGGCACCTGGGTGCATCCCGGCTTCCCGACCGATCTCCAGGCCCAGTACCTGGCGCTGATGACCCAGGCCAGCGGTGAGTCGGTGATCTCCGAGTACCTGTTCGAGAACCGCTACCAGCACGTGCCCGAGCTGATGCGGATGGGGGCCCGGATCAAGGTCGAGGGCCGCACCTGCTTCGTACAAGGCCCCAGCCGCCTCAACGGCACCGACGTGATGGTGCCCGACATCCGCTCGGGGGCCGCCCTTGTGATCGCCGCGCTGTGCGCTCGGGGCGTCACGGAGCTGCATCATGCGTGGCACGTGGATCGCGGCTACCAGGACCTGGTCGGCAAGCTCAGCGAGCTGGGCGCCCGCATCGAGCGCCGCAAGCCGCCCCGCCGCACAGAGACGCCCACCACCGACCGGTCTTACGAGTAAGGCGGGGACGAACCTGCGGTTCCTCCACCGACCCACCTCCCTTTTGGTTCCGCGCGGCGACTCCAACATCTGGATCACGGACTCACACGGCCCGGCGAAGCCAGGCCTTACGGCCACGCTGAAACGTAGCTAAGTGTTGAGCAAGAAGATCGGTATCGACCTGGGCACCTCGACCGTGCTCATCTACGTGCGCGGCGAGGGGATCGTGGTCAACGAGCCCAGCCTGGTCGCCATCAACCGCGACGGCACCCGCATCCTGGCGGTGGGCGGCCAGGCCTTCGAGATGGTGGGCCGGACCCCGGAGACGATCCAGGTCGTGCGCCCCATGCGCGATGGCGTGATCGCCGACTTCGTGGTCACCGAGGGGATGCTCCACTACTTCATCGCCAAGGTCCAGGGCCGCAACCGCCTCTTCAAGCCGGAGGTCATGATCTGCGTGCCCTCGGGCGTGACCAGCGTCGAGCGGCGCGCGGTGACCGAGGCCGCCATCAGCGCCGGGGCACGCCAGGCCTGGCTGATCGACGAGCCCCTGGCCGCCGCCATCGGGGCCGGCCTGCCGATCAGCGAGCCGCGCGGCAACGCCATCTGCGACATCGGCGGCGGCACCACCGAGATCGCGGTGATCTCGCTGAGCGGGATGGTGGTCGCCCATTCCGTGCGCAGCGGAGGCAACCGCCTGGACGAGGCGGTGATGGCCTACCTGAAACGCCGCCACAACCTCTTGATCGGCGAGCGCACGGCCGAGGAGATCAAGATCGCGGTCGGCGCGGCAGTGGCCCCCCGCGAGCCGCTCAGCACCGAGGTCAAGGGCCGCGACCTGGTCTCAGGTCTGCCCAAGAACGTGGTCGTCAGCTCGGCCGAGATCACCGATGCCCTGCAGGAGCCGCTGGCGCTGATCGTGTCGGCCGTGCGCGACGTGCTCGAGCAGACACCGCCCGAGCTGGCCGCCGACATCTACGAGCGGGGCATCGTCCTCACCGGCGGCGGCGCCCAGCTGCGGGGCATGGACCGCTACGTATCGATGCACACCGGGATCCCCGCCATCGTCGCCGACGAGCCCCAGACCTGCGTGGTCCGCGGCACCGGCACCGCCCTCGAGCAGTTCGAGGTCCTGAAGCGGAACCAGCTCTACCTGCGCTGACGCCCGCCGCAGGGCTACACATAGCGGTCGACGGCTCGGGTCTCGCCCGGCCCCGGGCGGGAATCGCCACCTACACCCGCGAGATCCTCACCGCCATGCTGGAGGTGCGCCCCGGGCACCGGATGACGCTCTGGCTGCCGCCCGGCGTGGAGTCACCGATCGCCTCCCCGCGGCTGGCCATTCGGCAGGTGCCCGCCACCCGCCTGATCGGACGCCACTGGCAGTGGCCGGCCCGCGTCCGC
>JALZAP010000052.1:0-1650 GCA_030948245.1 Candidatus Dormiibacterota bacterium
GACGAGCGATCGGTCACAACCTCAGAGCTGGCCGAGCGCCTCGCCGTGTCCGCGGCGTCGGCGACCGAGATGCTCGGCAAGCTCGCCGCGGTCGGGCTGGTCGACCACGACCGCTACCGCGGCGCGAGCCTGACGGCGGCCGGCGAGGCCGTCGCGCTGGAGATGATCCGCCACCACCGGCTCCTTGAGATCTTCCTTACCCGCGCCCTCGGCTACCGCTGGGACGAGGTCCACGAGGAGGCGGAGCGGCTCGAGCACCACATCTCGGAGCGACTCGAAGCTCGGATCTTCGACAGCCTCGGCCGCCCCGACATCGATCCTCACGGCGATCCCATCCCGACCCTCGAGGGGCAGATGCCGAGCGAGCAGCATCGGACGCTCGCCGAATGCAGGCAGGGCGAGCTCCTGGAAGTCCGCCGGGTCTCCGACCGCGACCCTGACAAGCTGCGGGCGCTGGAGCTGCTGGGGTTCCGGCTCGACGAGCCCGTCGAGGTCCTCAGCGAGAGCCTCTACGAAGGACCGGTCGCAGTGAAGGTAGGCGGCCGCCGCCGCCAGGTACCGCTTGGGCTCGCGAGGGCCGTCTACCTTGCGTGATTACGGTGCGGTCGAGGTAGCCCTTCCGGGGGTCGCCGGCGAGGCGGCCGCCGCTCGCCGGATCCTTGCCGGCGAGGACACCGGGCGGGGCTGGTTCCGGAGCCTGCTCCCCTTCCTCGGTCCGGCCTTCGTCGCCTCGATCGCCTACGTCGACCCGGGCAACTTCGCCACCAACGTCCAGGCGGGAGCCCAGTTCGGCTACCAGCTGCTCTGGGTGGTCGTGCTCGCCAACGCCGTCGCCATGCTCCTCCAGAGCCTCTCCGCCAAGCTCGGCATCGCGACCGGCATGAACCTGGCCGAGATCTGTCGGGAGCGCCTGCCCAGGTGGGCGATGATCAGCACCTTCATCGCCGCCGAGGTCGTCGCCGTGGCGACCGACCTGGCCGAGTTCCTCGGCGCCGCGGTGGGCTTCTACGTGCTGCTCGGCGTCCCGCTCTGGATGGGAGGCCTGCTGACGGCCGCCGCCACCTTCGGGATCCTCGCCCTTCAGCGCTTCGGCTTCCGGCCGGTCGAGGCCGTGATCGGGTCGGCCGTGGCGGTCATCCTGACCGCTTACCTGTTCGAGACCGCGCTGGCGAGGCCGGACTGGGGCCAGGTCGCCTTCCACGCGGTGGTGCCCCAGCTCGGATCGAGCAGCGTGCTGCTGGCGGTCGGCATCCTCGGGGCGACGGTCATGCCACACGTCGTCTTTCTTCACTCCGCGCTGACCCAGAATCGGATCGTCCCCCGGAGCGAGAAGGAGGCGCGCCGCCTCTTCCGCTACGAGGCCGCCGACGTGATCATCGCGATGTCCATCGCCGGCCTGATCAACCTCTCCATGATCTTCATGGCCGCCTCCACCTTCTTCGCCTCCGGCCACCACGCGGTAGGCAGCCTCCAGCAGGCGGAGCAGACCCTGCGCCCGCTCCTCGGGCCGGCTTCCGGGATCGCCTTCGCGATCGCGCTGCTCGCCTCCGGGCTGAGCTCCTCCTCGGTTGGCACCATGGCAGGCCAGGTCGTGCTCCAGGGTTTCCTGCGCCGCAGGGTCAGCGTCTGGCTGCTGCGGCTCTTCACAAT
>JALZAP010000052.1:1660-3059 GCA_030948245.1 Candidatus Dormiibacterota bacterium
CGCTCTTCGTGATCGCCCTCGGTCTGGACCCGACCCAGACCCTCGTCATCAGCCAGGTGGTCCTTTCCTTCGGCCTTCCTTTCGCAGTGGTGCCCCTCGTCCTGTTCACGTCCGATCCCAGGATCATGGGCAGCCTGGTCAACCGTACGCCCACCAAAATCGCCGCCTGGGGGGTCACCGCCATCGTTGTCGGCCTGAACCTGCTCCTGATCGCCCAAACCTTCGGTTTCCGCTTCTAGGCGCGGCAAAAATTCATTCGCGCTCTGTCGGCGCGACGTAACTGGAATGCGGTCGAAGCGACGGCGGCTTGCCGTATTCAGTAGTGCGTGACAACGTTGTGGCCCTGACGGGGTCCGCTCCCTCGCGTCAGGCGGGAGGATCAAGCACAGGCTTGGCCGAGCACGAGGGGGGACTTTCTTCCGGCTCGGATGAGGTGGCCGTCCAGGCCCGGATCTTCAAGGCCCTCCAGGAGGTCGCGCTGGCGGCCGGCAGCGTGCTCGACCCCGCCGAGCTCGCCCGCCTCGCGATCGACCACGCCCGCGACCTGGTCGGCGGCTGGAGCGCAACCCTGGTCTGGTTCGAGCCGGACGCGGTGCTGGTGCTGGCCGACAACCATCCCGAGGAATTTCCAACTGTGGACCTCGCGGTCGGGAAGGGCATGACCGGCCAGATCCTCGTCACCGGCGAGCTCATCGTCGTCAACGACTACGTCACCTGGGAGCACGCGTTCGAATGGGCCGTCGAAGGTGGCGTCCGGAGCATGATCGGGGTGCCCCTCAAGGTGCGCGACCGGCCCCTCGGCTGCCTGCTCGTCCGCTCTGCCGCGCCCGACTTCTTCATGCGCGAGCGCTGCGAGGTTCTCACCCTGCTCGCTTCGGTCATCGCGCCGGCCATCCTGGCCGCCTCGCTTTCGGCCGAGCGCGAGAAGCAGGCCGGCATCTTCCGAGCCCTCCACGAGCTGGCCGTCGCGGCGAGCGGCATCCTCGAGCCGCACGAGCTCGCCCGGATCGCCGTCGAGCGTTGCCGGGAGCTGCTCCAGGTTGACGGAACCGTCCTCTTCCACTTCGACCGCCAGTCCGGCTACCTGGAGCCGCTCCACGAGTCGACGACCGAGGTCATCGAGCGGAAGGTGAAGCCGGGCGAGGGCGCCATCGGGCTCGCCTTCTCCCACCGCAGGCATTACGCGATCGACGACTACGCCGCCTGGGAGCACCGGATGCCCGGGCCGAGCGACCGCGGTCTCGTCTCGGGCCTGAGCTATCCGCTCGTAGCGGGCGACCGGGCCATCGGCGTGGTCGGCGTCTGGTGCCATAGCCGGCGGACCTGGAGCGAGAACGACGTCCAGATCCTGAGCCTGGTCGCGGCCCAGATCGGCCCTGCCCTCCAGCGGGCCACCGCC
>JALZAP010000052.1:3069-8798 GCA_030948245.1 Candidatus Dormiibacterota bacterium
GAGACGTTCCGAGCCCTCAACGAGGTCGCCGTCGCCGCCGCCGGCATCCTGGAGCCGGCCGAGCTGGCGCGGATCACGACCAGCCGTGCGCGCGACCTGGCCAAGGCGAGCGGCGCCTCGCTAACCTGGTACGACGAGCCGGGACAGGGCCTTCGCCTCCTCGCCGAGACCGAGGTCGAGTTCGATCCTGGCAAGATCATCCCGATCGCCGAGGCCGGCGCCCACGGGATGGTCTTCGAGATCGGCAATCCGGTGGCTGTCGCCGACTATCCGAACTGGGCTCGGCGGGTGCCGTCAGAGACCGGCCGTGTCACCAGCACCCTGGTGGTTCCCCTCCAGGTGCGCCAGCGGCGGATCGGGACCCTCGGCGTCAGCTACCGCGAGCACCACAACTTCGTGGCCGATGACATCCAGATGCTCACCCTGCTCGCAGCCGAGGTCGCGCCCTCCCTCGAAGCGGCCCGCCTCCACGAGGACCTGGTCGCGTCGACCCGAAGCACCCGGGCGATCTTCGACACTGCGCCGGTCGGCATCGCCCGGCTCGACGTCAACCTCCAGGTCCTGGGCCTCAACCGCCGCGCTGAAGAGCTCACCGGCCACACCAGCGGCGAGCTGATCGGTCGGCACGTGGTGCTGAGCCTGATCGGAGCCGAGGACCTCGCCGACGAGGTCGGCAAGCTGGTCGCCGGCGAGCGCCAGCAGCTTCGTTTCGAGCGCGTGATCCGGCGCCACACCGGCGGCGGCTTCCTTGCCGACCTGACCCTCACCGCCGTCCGCAACCCGGCCGGCGAAGCGGAGTTCCTCTACGCGATGTTCGACGACATCACCGAGCGCAAGAGCTCCGAAGAGGCTCTCCGGGAGAGCGAGAGCCGGAAGAGCGCGATCGTGGAGTCCGCTCTCGATTGCATCGTCGCGGCCGACGACCGGGGCCGGATCATCGAGTACAACCCCGCCGCCGAGCGAACCTTCGGGTTCCACCGCGAGGACGTGCTCGGCAAGGGCCTCTGGGACACCATCATCCCGCCCCACCTCCGGCGGGCGCACCAGCGCGGGCTGGAGGCGATCGGGATGGCCGACAGTGGCGAGCCGGGCCGGCGCTTCGAGACGATGTGCCTCCGTGCCGATGGGAGCGAGTTTCCCGTCGAGCTTTCGCTCGCCGCCTTCCAGCAGGGCGGCAAGGCGATGTTCTCGACCTCGATCCGCGACCTCACCGAGCGCGTCCACGCCGAGACCATGCGGCAGGAGAGCGAGGCGAAGTCGCGCTTCGTCGCCGCGATGAGCCATGAGCTGCGCACCCCGCTCAACTCGATCCTCGGGTTCTCCCAGCTCCTCGCGAGCTCCGGGGCCGGGGACATGAACGAACGGCAGCAGCGCTACGTCGGGCATATCGAGTCAAGCGGCCGCCACCTGCTGGCCCTGATCAACGACGTTCTCGACCTGAGCAAGGTCGAGGCCGGCCAGATGGAGGTCGAGCTGGAACCGATCGAGCTCGCGCCGCTCCTCGAGGAGGCGATCAACCAGCTCCGTCCGCTCGCCGATGCCAAACCGGTCGAGCTCGTCCTCGACCCGGCGCCGCCGATCTGGATCCGCGCGGACCGGCGCCGCTTCCTGCAGGTGATGCTGAACCTGCTCTCCAACGCGGTGAAGTTCACGCCGCCGGGAGGCAAGATCGGCGTCGCCGCAGTCCGGGCCGGACGGAGCGCCGAGATCGCGGTCATCGACAACGGGATCGGGATCCCGGCCGCCCAACAGCACCGGATCTTCGAGGAGTTCACGCAGGTCGAGCGGCAGAAGACCCAGACGACCGAGGGCACCGGCCTCGGCCTGGCGCTGAGCCGCCGGCTCCTGCAGCTGATGCGGGGCACCATCGATGTCGTCAGCGAGGAAGGTATGGGGAGCACCTTCCGGATCGTCATCCCCCGGATCCGGCCCGGCGATGTGGCCGACGCGCGGCCCCTGCTGTTGGTTGTCCAGGGGGCCGTCACCGACTCGGAATTGATGTCCCAGCTGGCCGCCGGGCCTTATCGCCTGGTCGCCTCCGACACCGTTCGCGATGCCGCCCTGATCGCGAGACGGCGGCGTGTCTCCGGCATTGTCCTCGGGGAGTCCATACTCGCAGCGGACGAGGACTGGCTGCGGACAGCCCTCCGTGACCACCCGAGGACCCACAATTTGCCCATACTTTCAGCCGCAATGGCCCGCCACCCCGGAGTCCTGATCCGTGACTGACAAAGCCCCGCGTCAGCAGGTGGTTCTGGTCGTCGACGACCACCCCCTCAATCTCGAGCTCATCGAGGGCTGTCTGGCCGACGTCGATTGCCGGGTGATCACCGCCACCGACGGGATCGAGGCCCTCGAGCTGGTCAAGAAGGACCGCCCCGACCTGGTGCTGCTCGACGTGATGATGCCCCGGATGGACGGCTACGAGGTCTGCCAGCGGCTCAAGGATTCGCCCGAAGGCAAGCTGCTCCCCGTCGTCATGGTCACCGCCCTCGGCCAGATCGCCGATCGCGTGCGCGGCCTCGAGGTGGGAGCCGACGACTTCATCGTCAAGCCGATCGAGCGGGTCGAGCTGGTCGCCCGGGTGCGCTCCCTGCTCCGGGTAAAGCAGCTCTACGACCGCCTCGACGACGCTCAGCGAACGATCTTTTCCCTCGCCCGCGCGGTCGAGGCCAAGGACAGTTCGCTGGAGGCCCACACCGAGCGGGTCGGCATGAATGCCCGCCGCGTCGGCGAAGCCCTCGGCCTCAGCGAGGAAACCCTCGACGACCTGCTCTGGGGCGGTGTCATCCACGACATCGGCAAGATCGGCATCCCCGACTCGATCCTCCTCAAGCCAGGCCCGCTGACGGTAGAGGAGTTCGAGCTCATGAAGCAGCACGTGTTCATCGGCGAGGAGATCGCGCGACCCCTCCGCTCCGCTCACGACCTGCTTCCCATAATCCGCCATCACCACGAGCGAATCGACGGCACCGGCTACCCCGACGGGCTTGCCGGCGAGGCGATCCCGCTGGGCGGACGGATCGTCGCCATCTGCGACGCCTTCGACGCCATGATCAGCGACCGCCCCTATCGCAAGGGGCTTACCCACGCCAACGCCATGGCCACCCTGGTCGCGGGGGCGGGCACGCAGTGGGACTCGCAGCTCGTTTCCATCTTCCAGACCCTCGTCAGCGAACCCCTCCCGGAGCGCGCACCGGTCGTCAGCTGACGCCTCCCAGCCAGTCCTGGCGGCGATTTTGCAACGAACGCCAGTTCCAGGACACTAGCATTCCGTTTCGGATGCTCCGCCTGGCGCTGGTCGCTGCTCTCGTCATCTCCCTCGAATGGGGCCGCGTGCTTCTCGAGCGGGCCACCGGGCCGGTGCCGGCGATCGCCCTCGGCGGGCTTGCCCTCGGCCTCTGCGCCATCGGCTGGAAGCCGGAGGCGCTCGGTCTCAGCCGGGAGCACCTCTGGCTGAAGCTGCTGGGAGGGCTCGCGATCGCCGCCGTGCTGCTCCTGCCGGCGGCCGTGCGCTGGCAGGGGGCCCCCATCCTTCCGGCGCCCCTCGCGGTATCGGCGATCGCGATCGCGATAGGTGAGGAGCTCGCCTTCCGCGGCGCGCTCTATGCCGCCCTGGAGGCGGTCTGGGGCCCGGTCGCCGCAGTTCTCGGCAGTGCCGTCGTGTTCGCGGCCGGCCACATCCTCTCCCACCCACCGCTCTTCCTGCTGGCGGTGCTCGCCGCCGGCTTGGTGCTGGGCGCCTGGCGGTGGGCCGCTCGCGACCTGGTCGGCCCGATCGTCGGCCACGCGCTCGCAGATCTCGCGCTATGAGGAGGGGGCGTCCCCCTGTCGGCATGCTCGGCGGAGCCTGCGCGGCCTACCCTCACGCTCGATGAGGCGGACTCGAGTCGCGCTGATCGCCCTGGCGCTGGTCGCCGCCGCCTACCCGCTCGCCGCCCTGCAGACGCCTCCGGGCTTCTACGAGGGCTTCTGCCCGCCGGTCGACTACCAGTTCCTCAACCCGCCGTCCGGCGTGAAGACCAGCAAGCCCCCCGTCTCGGGCCACGCCGAGATCAAGGTCATAGGCGGCGTCGTCCAGCCGGGCTTCGTGGTGACGGGCGAAACCAACCCTCAGGCTCAGCTGAGCTTCGTGCCGGGCGCCTTCGCGCCGCCGCCCTCCGGGTCGGAGGTGATCGACATCAAGCCGGTGAGCAGCTACCCGGACGCGAAGGGGATCGCGATCGTGACCAACGTCTATCAGATCACTTCCTCCACGCCGATGGTCAAGGCATCGAACCTCCGTCTTCTCTACTCGACGGTGCTGCCGGCGCCGTCCTCCATCTACACCGCCCAAAGCGGCGGTAGCTGGACGGCGCTCAACTCCAACCCCTCCACCGCGACCGGCTGCTCCGATATCGTCGCCCAGGTCAGCTCGACGGGCTTGTTCATGGCCGGCTACCAGAGCGGCAGCACCCGTCCCGGCGGGGCGACCACGATCGGAGGCGGCCAGCTGCTGCCGATCATCGTGGCGCTGGCGATCCTCATCGTGGTGCTCGCCGGCGTGCCGCTGGCGGTCATGAGGCGCCGCCGTCCGCCGGGCGGGGGGGAAGACAAGGGGGGGTCTCCTCCCGCTCGTACCTGATCGCCTCGTAGAACGAGCCACAGGCGCGGCAGCGGTACTGCAGGGTCATCGCCTGGGTGCCGAAGAGGCTGATGACCTCGGCGTCGCGGCTGGCGCAGAAGGGGCACCGGGGGGCGCCGCGGGGCGCCTCAGCCTCGGGCTGGGGTTTCCGCACGCGTCACGCCATAGCGGCGCTCCTCGAGGCCGCGCAGCATGTCGAAGGTGTGCCTGTCGATCGCGCCTTTCTTCGTCCTCCGGCGGACGGGATCCCAATTCGACCAGTCGATCTCGACCTTTTTCGGCTCGGGGCGCTCGAGCTTCGCCGCCAGCCGCTCGCGAAGCTTCCCGCCGTCGGGCCCGAACCACTCGACCGCCTCCGTCCAGGCCTGCTCAACCGCCGGGCTGCTGCCGAGCTCGTTGAGCCAGCTGCGCCCGTGCAGGAAGTGGTAGCGCTCCTCCGCCAGCATCTTCCGAAGCCGGGTCCGGAGGACCTCCACCTCGCCTTCCACGAGGCTCTCGATCAGCACCGAGAAAGCTGTGTCGAGGATCGCATTGGCGGCGACGAACTGCTCCCATTCGGTCCACGTGTCGTCGAGGAAGGCGACATTGCGGTACGCGGCGGGATCGGTCTCTCGCTCCGGCCCGCGCGGGTCGGCGCCGAGCTCGGAGAGGCAGCCGGCGAGGACGCGGCTGTGCCCCAGGTCGTCGAGGCCCATCGCCGCGGCCGCGATGTCCGCCTCCAGCGTCGGAGTGGCGCTGCACCATTCCGCATAGCGGAGGCCGAGGAGCTGCTTGCAATCGGCGAGGGAGAGGACGAGGTCGCTGACGTTGTCGCCCATCAGGCGGCTACTCCTCGCCGGGCGCGGTGACGGTGATGACAGCCTCGCGGGGGACGATGATCATCTCGACCCAGCGCTCCTCGTCGTAGGTCGCGCGAGCATAGGCCTGGGCGATGTCGTCGTCGGGCGCCACCACCCGGCCGACGTGGCGGAGCGGGTCGATGCGTGCCTTGCGGGCGAACACCTCGTATTCGTGGACCTTCTTGTGAACGCGCGTCATGGTCAAGACGGAAGCCTCCGGGCCTGCGACGAGAGATTTGGTGATCCAGATGCGCCCAGCCCTAGGC
>JALZAP010000336.1 GCA_030948245.1 Candidatus Dormiibacterota bacterium
GCGGTGAACGCCTCGGAAACCCCTTCCGGCACCACGTGGACCCGGTCCGGGGATATGCCCAGGATGCGGCGGACGTCGGTCGCCACCACCTCACTGACCGCGATCACGGCACCCACGCGGCGCAGCCGCCGGCGATGCCAGGCGAGGTAGATCCGCCACCGGGAATCGGTCTCCGCCGTCATCGTCGACCACGGGTACACGTCGTGGACGGTGACCACCTGGCCCCGGAGCGGCCATCCCATCGCCGCCTCGCTGGTGGTGGCGTGGAGGACGTCGGGTTGGACCCGGTTCGCGGTTGCAGCCAGGGCCGGCTGGGCGCCCAGGAAGCGACGCGGCTGGCTCTCGCTGGACGGCGGCCTGCCGGGTACGGCGAGGTGGAGCTCGACCTCGCCCATCTGTTGGAGGTGAGCGCTCAGTTGCTCGACGTAGCGCCCGATGCCGGCGTTGCGACGGGCATCCGCCAGCGGGCTGGCGTCGAAGACGACCTTCAGCGCCGGCAGACCTAGGCCCCGGCCGCCGGCGGGCTGGAGACGTGCTCGTGGATCGCGGCGTTGACCTCGGCCGCCCGCTCCATCGCGGAGAGGTGAGCCCCGCCGGGAATGGTGACCAGCCGCCCGCTGGGAAGCGCGTCCACCATCTTCTGCGCCTCGGCGGGCGGCGTCACCTCGTCGGCGTCGCCCACCAGCACCAGCACCGGGACACTGATGCCGGGCAGGTCGGGGGTGGAGTCGGGACGCGCCTTCATCGCCATCAGGTCGGCGATCAGGGCCTCCGGTGGCTGCTTGAGCATGATCTCCTGGGCGATCCCCCGGATGTGCTCAGGCGCCGCCCGGGTGAACATCTTCGGCAGCATCGCGTCGGCGGCGGCGTGCGCGCCCTCGTTCCGGATCTTGGCCGCCAGGGCGTCACGGCCCTCACGCCCGGCCTCGGTGTCAGCGGCCGCCTTGGTGTCGACCAGGACCAGGCTGCGAACACGGTCGGGAAACAGCCGCCAGAACGCAAAGCACACGTAACCACCCATCGACATACCGCCGAGGTCGACGGTGTCGACCCCGATGCCGTCCAGCTGGCGGGCCATCTGCCGGGCGATGCCATCCATGCTGTCGGCGGGCGGCAGCCCCCGGGCCGAGCCGTGGCCGTCGATGTCGGGGGCGATCACACGGCGGACGTCGGCAAGGCCTTCGATCTGTGAGTGCCACATCCGGTGGTCGAGGGGGAAGCCATGGACCAGGAGGAGCGCGTCAGACAAGTCGCCCTGCCTCAGCCGGCTTGGGGGTCAGCCGGTGTGGGTCAGGAGCGGTGGGTGATCGATCTTGAACGCGAGCACGCCCAGCGCCACCGCCAGCAGCACCACCACCGTCAGCGAGATCAGGCCGGCCTTGGTCTCGGGTTGGAGCGCACCCTGGGTGTAGGCCAGGACCGAGAAGAGGACGCCGATCCCCAGGGCGGCCACGGCGAGACCGGGGACGAATAGTAGATAGAAGGTCTGCTGGTCCACCTAGTGCGCGGGCTCCCCGTCGGGCTCGTCCTCGGTCGGATTGATCCTCTCGCTCATGGCGATGAAGGCAACGCTGGCGCCGATGAGGAGGGCAAGGATGGCGAAGCCGGGGACCAAGAGCAGCATCAAGCCGGTGCTGGCCAATGTCTTCCTCCGTGGTTGGTACCCGCAGAGTTTAGTGCAGGGCACCGACGGCGTGGCACGGCCGGCGGCCCACTAGAATCCTCGCCGTGCACGGGCTCCACGACAAGGGCGCAGGCGGTTGAGGCTTCTCGTCACCGGCGGGACCGGGTTCATCGGCCTCCGCGTGCTGCGGCGGCTGGTTGCGGAGGGCGACCAGGTCATGGCGCCGGTGAGGGATGCCGCCGGGGCGGACAGGGTCGCCACGCTGAGCGCGGACATCCGCGCCCCGCTGGCGTCGATGGAGGCGGTCGACCAGATGCAGGCCCTGGTCGCTGACTTCAAGCCCGAGGCCGCGATCAACCTGGCGTGGTACGCCAACCCGGCCGACTATCGCACCTCGATCGAGAACCTCGGCAGCCTCCAGGCGACGCTCGACCTGACCCACCTGCTGATCAGCAGTGGGTGCAACCGGCTGGTCTACAGCGGCTCCTGCTTCGAGTACCGGGTGGCGGACGGAGCCCGCGGCGAGGACGACGCCACCGATCCGCGCTCGCTCTACGCCGCCACCAAGCTCGCCGCCGGGGCGGTCTGTGGCGCGCTCGCGGAGGCGGCCGGCCGGGAGTTCGCCTGGGCCAGGATCTACTTCCCCTATGGTCCCGGCGAGAGCCCCCGGCGATTGCTGCCGATGGTGGCGCGCAAGCTCGCCAAGGG
>JALZAP010000053.1 GCA_030948245.1 Candidatus Dormiibacterota bacterium
GCCTTCGATACCGGCAGCGTCTGCAGGTAGATGCGGGCCGACGCGGTGTTGGACCCGATCAAGCGGCCCTGGATCTTCGCGAAGTCGAGCTTGGGAGCGATGTAACCCTTTGCCGTGCCGGCGAAGGAGATGTGGCCGTCGGCGGTCGACTGGGAGACGTGGAAGTCGCTCTGGACCGGGTCGTCGGTGAGCGAGAACCCGGCCGGCACGTGCTTGGCGAGGTCGTTCCTGAGGGCCGTCTTGACGTCGTCGACGCTGTAGACGGCGCCGTTCCCGACCATCGAGACGGTGCCGTTGAAAAGCGCGGCCGCGTCGTTGGCCTTGTGGTCGGCGGTGAAGGTGGGTGCGTAGTCGATCGTGTCGGCCAGCTTCTCCGAGCTCTGCGCCTGCTTGGTCAGCTCATCGATGATGGTGCCGCGGAGGGTGCCGGTCAGCGCAGCCTTGGCGCTGTCGAGGTCGCCCTGCGAGATGAAGGTCGCCTTGACCTCATCGGTACCGCCGCCCATGGCGTTGGGGTTGTTGACCGAGAGGCACCCTGCCTTTGCGCCAATGTTGTTGCTGATCGTCTTGATGGTGTTAGCTCCGACATTGCCAGCGACGCCGGGTATGGAGGCGAGCACGCTGACCGCCTGCGGGACGTCGCTCACCTGGCTGCCGGTCTGCAGCACAAACTGAACGCCCGAGCTCGTGCTGACGAGCTGGCCCTGCTTGAGAGTCCAGGTTGACTGGGCGCAAGTGTTAGTGAACGTCACCGAACCGCTCGCAGCGGCAGCTGGAGTGTCCTTAACCCCGGTCGCGCTGAACTGCTGGGAGAGGGTCTTGGTCGTGGTCACCTGGCGGATCTTGACGGGCGCCGCTCCGGGTGCCGCGTCGACGTTCGCCGTGTCGCTGAGCGATTGCGCCTTCGCGGTCAGGGTGATGCTCGCCGTCGGAATCAGGACGGCAGCCGCGATGAGCGCGACGAGGACCAGCAATGCCGCCCCTGCGTAGAGCACCATCCGGCCCCGCCGGTTGTCGAGGCTGACCAGCCGGCGCTGGGGCGTCATCGACATCTTTGGCGTCCGGGTCACGGGAGCGGCCGGAGGAGCCACAGGCGATGGCGCCGGCGCCGGTGCGTAGGAGGGGGCGTAGCTCGCCGCCACCCCCGCCATCGCGAGGGCCGGCTCGGCCTTCGGCGCACCATAGCCCTCGAGGTCGGCGAAGGCGACGAAGCCGTTCTCCTCGGCGAGGTGCTGGACGGCGGGCTCGGGCGAGATGATCGAGATCCGCTTGCCGAACTGGCGCGCGTAGTCCTTGAGGAGCTTGAAGTTGAACCGGCTCTCGGCGATCCTGCTTCGGGAAGGGACGATCACCTGGACGTCCAGGGCGGACGTCTGGCGGAGTCTTTCGATCAGCTCCGATATTTCTTCTTCTACGTCGAGATAGATGGGTTGTGCTGGCATGTGGAGTGGGTTTACCTCTATCGGGGCGACAGGTTACACCTTCATGGACTTCAAAACGCGCCGCATGACTCCGTTCACGACGTCCTTCTCGTCCGCCTGCAGGCGGAGAGCGTGGTTCGCGAGGGCCATGGGACCGATGTCGCGGGGGGAGTTTAGCAGACCGGTCGTGTCGTTCAAACCGGTCACGTCAGGGGGCATCAGCAGCCGCACCCGGGGCGGCTTGACGAAGGGAAGGCCCTCCGCCCAGCTGCTCTGTTCGAGCTCCTTCAGCACCTCCGGCAGCAGGCTCCCACCGCCGCAGAGGTAGATCCCGGAGGGCAGCCGCTCGCCCCGAGACAGCTCATCGAGGCAGAGCACGAGGCCGCGGATGAGGACCTCCGCATCGGCTCGCAGCAGCTCGCTGACGCGCCTGTCCTCCTCGGCGCCGAGCAGTCCTTCGGAGTGGCGCAGCTTCTTGGCCTCGGCCTGCTCGAAGGAGATGCCGAGCGCGGTCGAGAGGCGCCGCGTGAAGGAGCGGCCGCCGAGGTTGAACATCCGCGTGCCCTCGATCCCGCCGTCACGCATCAGCGCGACATCGCTGGTGCCGCCGCCCACATCCACGAAGATTCCGCCCGCCTCGAGCACCTCGTCGACCGCGCAGGCCCGGGCGATCGCGTAGGGCTGGGCCACCGCCGCGACCAGCTCCAGGTCGAGCTCCACCACGACGGTCTCGATGGCGCGAATGTGGGTCAGGGGCGCGAACGTGTTGAATACCGTGATGTCCAGGTTGTGGCCCTGGAAGCCGAGCGGGTTGGCGACCGGATAGCCGTCGATCCGCACCCCGGTGATCGCGGAATGGACCAGCCGAGCATCGAGCTCGCCGTAGCTGCGCTCCAGCTCGAGCAGGTGTTGTGCCTCTCTCAAGGCGCGCTTCTGGAGCAGGTTGAGCAGGTTGCGGATCTCCCCCTCGCGGATCTTGGTGTCAGGCCTGGTGCGGGGGTATGCTGCGGAGGAGTTGAAGCCCTTGACGAGCTCGCCGGCAACGCCGACGACGGCCTGTCCGGGGGGCGGGTTGAGTCCCGCCATGTCCTCCGCCGCCTCGAGGGCGCGGTTGGTGGATCGGATAACCGACTCGATGTCGGCGATCGCGCCTCCGCTCATCGCGATCGGCTCCTGCGGCTCCCGGCCGACGCCGAGCACGCTGCCCTCGAGCTTGTCGCGCCGGACCACCAGCGCCTTCACCATGTCCGTCCCGATGTCGAGCGCGGTGAAGTGCCGGTAGTAGTCCTCGCGCCGCTTGACCAGCTTGAACTTACCCATTACTGAAGCGCCTTTTCCAGAGCGTCGAAGGCCTCCTCGGCGTTACGCGCCAGCTTGCCCTGGGTCAGGTGGGGCGGTCCGCCGCCCGGCCCGAATGTGTCCCGGATGAGCTTGGCGTCGACCTTCGCCGTCCCCGACTTGACGACGTAGCTGTCGGCCGAGGTGACCGCCACCACGCCTTCCCCGGCCTGCTTCTCGAGCAGGCGGTCGGCGAGCGCCCGCAGGCCGTCGGGGGTCTCCCCGTCCACCCGGGCGGTGGTCAGCAGGACCCGCGCATTGCGCCGCCGGCCTTCGATCTCGCCGCCCTTCAGCTGGGCGTTGCGGAGCTGCTCCTCAAGCTTCTCCGCCCGTTTCTGCGCCTCGCGCAGCCGGCGCTCGAGGTCGGCGCGCACCTCCTCGGCGGCAGCCTCACGCCGCTCCAGCTCGTCCTCCGCCGCCTCGCCTGCCACCAGGTCGATCCTGCGGAGGCCGGAACCGACGCTTCGCTCCGAGCGGACCAGCACCAGGCCGATCTCAGCCGTGCTCTCGACATGGGTTCCGCCGCACAGCTCGCAGGTCCAGTCGCCGAAGCAGACCACCCGCACGACGTCGCCGTACTTCTCACCGAAGAGGGCCATCGCGCCCGAGGCCCGCGCCTCGGCGATCGGCCGGTGGCTGACGTGGAACGGCAGCGCCGCGCGGACCTGTTGGTTTACGAGCCGGGCCACCCGCTTCAGCTCGTCGGGGGCGAGGGCGCGGTTGAAGGCGAAGTCGAATGTCGTGTGGTCGGGACCGACGTAGGAGCCGCGCTGGACGGCGCTGTCGCCGAGCACTGTCCGCAGCGCCTTGTGGAGGAGGTGGGTCGCCGAGTGGTGGCGCGCCGTCGCCTGGCGGCGGTCCTGGTCCACGGCCGCGTCGACCACCTCGCCCGCCGCGATCCGGCCGACCTCGACGGTGCCGATGTGGGCGATCACCCCCTCCGCCGGCTTCTGGGTGTCCTCGACCCGGACCCGGCCCAGGCCGCCGGACAGGTAGCCGGTATCGCCGACCTGCCCGCCGGACTCGGCATAGAAGGGAGTGTGATCGAGGAAGACCTCGACCTGGTCGCCCTCCCCGGCTGCCTCGACCCGCTCCCCGCCGCGATAGATCGCGGTTGTCCGCGCCCGGGTGGCCAGCTCGGGGTAGCCACTGAACTCGGACTGGGGCAGCGCGTGAAGGTCGGGCCAGCGCTGCCCGGTCATCGTCCGCGAGCGCGCGCGCTGACCGGCCATGGCGGCTTCGAAACCGGCGAGGTCGACCTCGATCTCCCTCTCGGCGGCCAGCTCGCGGGTCAGCTCGATCGGGAAGCCGAAGGTGTCGTGGAGCTTGAAAACCTCCTCGCCGGGGAGCAGGTTCGGGTTGCGAGCGACCAGCCGCTCGAACTGTTCCAGCCCCTGCTCGAGGGTTCGCTGGAAGCGCTCGGCCTCGTTGCTGACCTGCTGCCGGATCATCTCCCGGTTCGTAACCAGCTCCGGGTAGGGCTCGCGCATGACCTCGACGACGCGATCGACCCCATCCGCCAGGGGAGCTTTGAGTCCGAGCCGCCGGGCGTGGACCATGGCGCGTCGGATCAGGCGGCGGAGGACGTAGCCGCGTCCCTCGTTGCCGGGAACGACTCCGTCCGAGATGAGGAAGGTCATCCCCCGCAGGTGATCGGCCACCAGGCGCTCCGACCACTGGTTGGCCGTCGGGCCGCCGCGGCGGACGAAGTCGAGGATTGGCAGCCAGAGGTCGGTCTCGAACGGGCTGGGGACACCCTGGAGGACCTCGGCCATCCGGTCGAGGCCCATGCCGGTGTCGATGCCCGGCTTGGGCAGGGGCGTCAGCGACCCGTCCCGCTGGCGGTCGAACTGCATGAAGACCAGGTTCCAGATCTCGACGAAGCGAGCGCAGTGGTCCGGGTAGCAATCGGGCTCGCCGCAGCCGACCTCCGGCCCGCGGTCCCACCACACCTCGGAGTCAGGCCCGGATGGCCCGGTCTCCCCGGCCGCCCACCAGTTCTCCTCATTCCTGTAGACCCAGGCCGGGTTGACGTCGGTGGTCCGCTTCCAGATCTCGTCCGCCTCCTCATCGGTCGGGTGGACGGTCACCCGGAGGCGGTCTTTGGGCAGCCCGAAGGTTTCTGTCAACAGCTCCCAGGCGTAGGGGATGGCGCCCTCTTTGAAGTAGTCGCCGGTCGGCGCGAAGTTGCCCAGCATCTCGAAGAAGGTCATGTGGCGGTCGTCACCGACCTCCTCGATGTCACCTGTCCGGAAGGACTTCTGGCAGGAGGCGAGCCGGGGCGCGGGCGGACTGCTCACGCCCTGGAAGTAGGGCTTGAGCGGCTGCATGCCGGCCGAGATCAGCAGGGTCGTGGGGTCGCGCTCCGGTATCAGCGGCGCGCTGGGCAGGACGAGGTGATCCCGGCTGGCGAAGAACTCGAGAAAGCGCGTTCTGATTTCGTTCCCGGTCATGCCGTGGTGCGCGTCAAGTCTAGTTGTGTGGCTGGCGGTCACCGCCGCTAGTTCTTGCTGGCGTCCTGGGGGACGACCTCGCGCAGGTGCTCGAGGGCGGCGCGCTGGAGCCGCGAGACGTGCATCTGGGAGATGCCCAGCTTCTTGGCGATCTCCGACTGCGACATCTCGTCGTAGAAGCGCATCGCCATTATCGAGCGCTCGCGCGGCGTCAGGTGCTCCATCGCCCGGCGCAGCACGTCCCGCATCTCGACCCGGTCGAGGTTGGGGTCGGCGTTGCCGATCGATTCGAACAGCGAACGGCCTTCATCACCGTCCGATGCGCCGGCGGTTGCATTGAGCGACAGGGGAGCATGGGCCGGGCTCATCTCCATCGCCTCCAGCACCTCTTCCTCGGAGACCTTGAGGCGATCCGCGATCTCGGCGACGCGCGGCGTCCGGCCAAGCTCCTTCTTCAGGTCCTCGTTCGTCCGGACGACCTGCTGGTAGAGCTCCTGGAGACGGCGTGGAAAGCGGATCGCCCAGCCCTTGTCGCGGAAGTAGCGCTTGATCTCGCCGGTGACGGTCGGCGTCGCGAAGGTGGTGAACTCGTTCCCCAGGTCGGGTTCGAAGCGCTCGATCGCCTTGATCAGGCCCAGGAAGCCGACCTGGACGATGTCCTCCAACGGCTCGCCGCGATTCATGAACTTGCGCGCGAGGAAGTAGACCAGGCTCCGATAGCCCTCCACCAGCCGCTCCCTGATTCGATCTCTTTCTTCGGGCTCGCTGGTGGCTCTGTACTCGCGGTGGAGCCTGCGCAGCTCGTCCCGCGAGATCTCTGGCCGGCTACCCAATCAGGTACTTGACGAGCTTGAAGCGGACCCGGTTCGGGCCGAGCGCTGGTCGGAAGTCGTCGACGAAGCAGCGGATCATGTCGTGGGCAAGCCGGTCGAGGGCCTCGTCGTGGACGACCCTGCGCGCGGGCGCGTGGCGCTCGTGGAGCTGGTTCGCGCGCGGCTGGACCGCCTGGACCTCGACCTCCATGCCGCGGTCGGTCGACCAGAAGGTCAGTTTCAACGTCGCATCCTCGCCCCACGCCTCGAGGCCCGCCGCGATGGCGCTGTCACAGGCCTGCGCGACGGCGATGTTCAACTCGTCGATGTCTTCCAGGCTGAAGCCGACCAGGCTGCCGAGTGACGAAGCAGTGCGCTTGGCGGTCGAGATCATCTCCGGCTGCGCCAACAGCTCCAGTTTGGCAAGGGGTCTCCGCGCGGGTTGACGCATGGGCAGCCTTAGGCCTCCGGCGTTCCGTTGCCGGTGATGTCGGTGACGGGTGAGGACTGGGTCTCCAGCTCCTGGCGCCGGCGGCGTGCGGCGGCGACGCCTTCCCGCACTGCTTTGCCGACCGGGTGCTCGGGATCCTTGACGACGGTGCGCGCCCGCTCCGCGTAGGCCTTCGCCTTGCCGCCGAGGTCGCTCGAACCGGTCAGCTCGATCGTTCGCGTGCGGAGGCTGTCCACCTGGTCACGCCCGGGGCCTGACGCGAGGTAGGCACCGGCCGCGAAGCCGATCGCGCCACCGACGAAGAAACCCCATCCGAAACCGCCGCCGCCGCCGCCGCTCTCTTTCTCACTCGCCATGTTTCACTCTCCTTCCAGCAATGACCGCCACAGGGTGGCGGCGCCCACCTTGACGCCGTGCGCGGCTGCGGCCGCGGCGTTCGCCGGTCCCTTCAGGCTGATCCGCAGCCTGCCGCCCATCTCCGCCGCTCCAGACCCCACCGTGCGCAGCCCGATGTTGACTCCGGCCGTGATGTCGTTTACGTGGCCAAGGCTCTCGCGCACCTCGGGCAGCGTCTCTCGCATCTCCTCGGTTGTCGTCACGACCAGCTCCTCGACTGCGGTCAGCGTTCTCGTCAGCCGGTAGAGCGCCCAGGCCAGGAACAGGGCCAGGACGATCGACAGGACTCCGAGGGCTAAAAACGCGAAACCTTCAGCCAAAGACTTGGATACCTCCGAACGGGCGATGCGAAACCTTGCCGGCTAGCGAAAGTGTATTGGGAGCCTGGGGGCCAGCGGCTGCAGAGCGGCCGCGAAGAGGAGGCCGGGGAGGACGTTTCCCTCCCCGATGTGGATGGACGGCAGCTGCAGGAACTGCCAGCCCTCGCCGAGGGCGAAGCCGATCGCGGTGAGGACGAGGATGGCGAGGTAGTTGCGCTTCGAGTAGGGCAGCAGCGCGTAGAAGAGCTGGCTCGTCAGCAGCGCCAGGAACGGCGCGATCAGCAGTGCGGGATGCACTTAGAGGAAAGTTACCGCCGTCGAAGCGAAGACCCCGGGGTTGTCCTCTCGGACACTAGGTGGGTTCTCTGCCGCTGCTTGCCGACTTCCCGTCTGGCGGGCTTGCCGTCTGCCTACGGACTCCGAAATCCCTATCGACGAATATTGGGCAACGCGCACTTGGGTCCCCGCTCCGACGGCGGTACGGTCATGTTACCCGGGGCGGCGGCGGCCTAAGCGCTATTCCCAGCTCATCCAATTGTTTAAGGTCGACCGCGCTCGGCGCGCCCAGCATCAGGTCCTGCATCGACTGCGTCTTGGGGAAGGCGATGACGTCGCGGATGTTGTCGGTCCCGGTCAGCAGCATCACCACCCGGTCGGTCCCGAAGGCGAAGCCACCGTGCGGAGGAACGCCGTACTCGAAGGCCTCGAGCAGGTGGCCGAAGCGCATCTGGATCGTCTCCAGGTCGAGGCCGAGGATCTCGAAGACGCGCTCCTGGAGGCGGCGCTGGAAGATCCGCAGGCTGCCGCTTCCCAGCTCGTAGCCGTTGCAGACGATGTCGTAGGCGTGGGCGCGGACGTCGTAGGGCCGCTGCTCGATATGGGGCAGGTCCTCCTCCATCGGCCGCGTAAACGGGTGATGGCCGTAGGTGAGGTTGCCGTCGTCGTCCTCGTCGAAGAGGTACATCGGGTAGATCCAGAGGAACCGCCATTCGCCCTCGCGGATCAGCTTCCGGCGCCGGGCGACCTCGGTCCGGATCAGGCCGAGCACTTTCTCCGCCTTCCGCCGCCGGTCCGCGACGAGCAGCACCAGGTCCCCCTCGGTCGCCCCCGTGGCCTGCTTGATTCCCGCCCGCTCGGCCTCGCTGAGGAACTTGTCGAGAGGGCCCGGCAGCCACGCGAGACCCTGCCCGCCGGCGCCCTTAGCCTGCACGGCGAGCTCGTCGAGCTCGCGCCGGGCGAGGTCCGAGCCGCCTGGCACGGCGAAGCCACGGACGACGCCGCCGGGCGTGTCGAGGACGCGGCGGAAGACCTGCGCCTCGGTTCCCGCGAGCACCTCGCCGAGGTCGGCGATCTCGAGCTCGAAGCGAAGGTCAGGCTTGTCGGTGCCGTACTTGAGGAGCGCTTCGCGGTGGCTCATCCGCTGCCAGGGGATCGGCAGCTCGACACCCAGGATCTCCTTCCAGACCCGGGCGAAGAGGCCCTCCAGGACCTGGAACACATCCTCCTCGTCGGTGAAGGACATCTCCATGTCGAGCTGGGTGAACTCGGGCTGGCGGTCCG
>JALZAP010000054.1 GCA_030948245.1 Candidatus Dormiibacterota bacterium
GCCCTCGATGGTCGCCGAGGACGTGTAGGGCGGCGCCAGGAAGACCTGGTGGACGCCCGCCGGGTTGAAGTCCTTCGCGAGGGGAAGGAGCTCACGGAGCTGCCCCAGGCTGAGGCTGGTCTGGAATTCGCCCGCGAAAGTCGTCGCCAGGTCGGGCAGGTCGGCCAGCCCCAGCCCGGCAGCTCGGGCGCGGATCGCGAGCAGTACCTGCTGCTGACGCTCGGAGCGGCCGAAGTCCTCCCGGATGTCGTTGTGGCGGGAGCGCACGTATTCCAGCGCGTGGAGCCCGTCCAGGTGCTGTGGCCCGGCCAGCACGGCGACCCGCTGGAAGCCATAGGGGTCTCCCCCGGCCAGGTCGGAGGGATAGTAGTCGTCGAAGACCGGGTTGGTGGTGACCAGGTCGATCCCGCCCAGGCGGTCGATCAGCTGGACGAGACCCTTGAGCCCGATCCAGGCGTAGTCGTCGATCTTGACCTTGAAGTTCGCGGCAACCGTGTCGATCGCCGCCTTCGCCCCACCCTCCTGGTAGGCGAGGTCGATCTTCGCGTTGTGGCCGCTCGAGAGGGGCACCCAGAGGTCGCGCGGGATCGAGAGCATGGTGACCGTGCGGGCGGTGGGATTGACGCGGACCAGGATCATCGACTGCGTCAGAACCTTGTCCTTGGGGAACTTGGTGTCGTTGTCAGACCCGAGCAGAAGAATCGTGAACGGGCTCCCCGGGGCCACCGCCGGCGCCGTGGTGGTGGGCGCGGGAGGCCGGCTCGTCTGCTTCGCCGCGGTGACGAAGAGGGGGAGGAAATAGGCTCCCGCGCCGACCACCCCGGAGAGCAGAAAGCCGAGTGCGGTCAGCCCCACGATCGCGATAGGGGAGGCACGCGTCGGCGCAGTGCGCCAGCGGGTGGCGCGTTGCCGTCTAACCATGTTGGAAGTTGATCACCAGCAGCGCGTCACACTCGCCCACCGTCGCCTCCGTCATTCTTCTCCTTCAGTACAGCATGGAAGGAACGCGGTGGCCTCTGCGCGGACTGGGACTGAAGGTCCTCGATCTTCCTGCCGAGGTCGCCTACTACGAGCGGCTCGGGCTGCGGCTGCTGGCCTCCGACTCCGATCGAGCCGTGCTCGGTTTCGAGGACGCGCCGGTTCTCCACCTCCGCCGACTGCGACGCGGTCAGGCGCGCCCACCTCGGTCGGCCGGGCTTTACCACTTCGCCCTCCTCCTGCCCGACGCCCGCCGGCTGGGTGAATTTCTCCATCGCTGCGCCGACCTCGGCGTTCCGCTCGACGGCGCGAGCGATCACCTGGTCAGCCAGGCGCTCTACCTGAGCGACCCCGAGGGCAACGGGATCGAGGTCTACGCCGACCGCCCGTCCGAGGATTGGACGTGGATCGACGACCACGTTCAGATGGGCATCGACCCCCTCGACATCGAGGGTCTGATGCGGGACGCGTCCGGCAGGCTGGAGGGGTTTCCCGCCGACAGCCGGCTCGGCCACATGCATCTCACCAGCGGCGACGTCGATCGTTCGGCCGACTTCTACCAGGAGCTCGGGATGGACCGGACGGCGGGGTTCGGACCTTTTCAGTTCCTCTCCTGGGAGCGGTACCACCACCACCTCGGCGTCAACCTGCTCAATGGCCCCGGCGCCGAGCGGGTGGCTGACGACGTCGCCGGGCTGGAGTATTTCGAGATCGACCGGCCGGACCTCGAGCCGGGCACGCTGGTCGACCCGGACGGTATCCGGGTCGAGATCACACAGGGCTAGCCGATCTCCTCGCCTTCGGTCGAGCGCCGGACGGCGGAGAAGGCGAGGACGGCGACCAGCCAGGCCAGGTAGCCGCCGAGGCCGCCGAACACGCCAAGGATGACGAGCAACGCCACCCAGGAGTCGCCGTAGACCCGCTGGTAGAGCAGCAGGCCTGCCGCGACCAGCCCGACGAATACGAGGACACCGGCTGCGCCCCCGACCACGAACGCTCCCAGCGATCGATCCGGTGGCGCGGCCGGCGGAGGCTCAGACATCGACGACCTCGAGGTCGGATACCGCGCCGTCCAGGCTGCCCTCGTGGACGTGGACGAAGAGGAAGCGGGTGTCGGGATGGCGGTCGCGAAGGGCGTGGGCCTCTTCCCAGCTCAGGTGTGAATAGGGGTGTCCGCTGCTGGTCGCCTCGACGACCGCGATCTCGGCGCCTTCGACCAGACGATCCAGCGGTGGGGTCGCGATCGTGTCACCCGAATAGGCGAGCAACCGACCGCCGATCCGCAGGCGGTAGCCGGTGCAGCCGCTGCTGCCATGGTCGAGCAGGACGGTCTCATAGTCGATCCCCGCGATCGTGCCTCCTTCGCCGGCCTCCACGTAGGTCAGCAGTAGCTCATGGCGCATCGTCTCCCAATCGACGCCCCATGCCGCCCGGAACAGGGACTCGAGCCGTTCCTCGAGACCGGCAGGGCCGACGATTGTGAAAGGCGTGCGGGCGATGAAGGCGCGATGGAGGACGTAGCTGGGCAGGCCGAGCGTGTGGTCGCCGTGGAAGTGGGTCAGGAAGATGACGTCGATCGCACCAGGGTCGATGCCGAGCCGGTGGAGGTGCGGCAGCAGCGGCGCGCCGGCGTCGAGCAGGACGTGCCCGTCGACGATGATCCCAGCGTTGTATCGCTCGAGGGAGAACGCCGCTCCCGTTCCGAGGAAGGCGAGCCTCAGGCGATCGTCACTCCGGGATTGAGGTATACATCCTGGATCGCATTGAGCAGGCCGACGCCCTCCTCGAAGGGGCGCTGGAACGACTTCCGGCCGGAGATCAGGCCGGAACCCCCGGCGCGCTTGTTGATGACGGCGGTCCGGACCGCTTCCTTGAGGTCGGCCTCGCCCGAGGAGGCGCCACCCGAGTTGATGAGTCCCGACCGGCCCGAATAGCAGTTGAGCACCTGGTAGCGGGTGAGGTCGATGGGATGGTCGGTGGTCAGCTTCTCGTAGACCAGGGGCGAGGTCTTGCCGAACTTGATCACGTTGAAGCCGCCGTTGACCTCGGGCTGCTTCTGTTTGATGACGTCGGCCTCGATCGTCACCCCGAGGTGGTTCGCCTGGCCGGTGAGGTCGGCGGCAAGCTCGTAGTTCTTGCCGTCCACGCTGAAAGCCGGGTTGCGGAGGTAGCACCAGAGCACCGTCGCGAGCCCGAGCTGGTGCGCCTCGTGGAATGCGCGGGCGATCTCGATCAGCTGCCGGCTCGACTGCTCGGAGCCGAAGTAGATGGTCGCCCCGACGGCAGTCGCTCCCATCTCCCAGGCCTCGCGGACGGTACCGAAGAGGATCTGGTCGTACTCAGTCGGATAGCTCAGCAGCTGGTTGTGGTTCAGCTTCACTATGAAAGGGATTCGGTGGGCATACTTCCGGCTCACCGAGCCGAGCACGCCGAAGGTCGACGCGACCGCGTTGCAGCCGCCCTCGATCGCCAGCTTGACTATGTTCTCGCCGTCGAAGTAGATCGGGTTCTTGGCGAATGAGGCGCCCGCCGAGTGCTCGATCCCCTGGTCGACGGGAAGGATCGAGACGTAGCCGGTGCCGGCCAGCCGGCCGTGGTTGTAGATCGCCTCCAGGGAGCGAAGCACCTGGACCGGTCGGTCGCTGCCGCTCCAGACGCGGCTCACGAAGTCCGGCCCGGGTAGGTGAAGCAGGTCCTTGCTGACCGTCTTGCAGGTGTGCTCGAGAAGGTCCTTCGCCTGGTCGCCCAGGATGGACTCGAGCTTGTCCATCGATGTGGCTGTGACTGTCGCCATCAAGCTATCTCCTCAGAAGTCCGCGGTGCTCAGACAACTCTAGGCCCAATTTGAGGGGGGACGTCCCCCTCTTTCGGCCGTGCTCGGCACGCCTGGACGCGGCCCACCCACCTGAATCTGAACTCCCGGGCCAAGGCAACCGACCGCAATTTCGGAAGGTCGCGGCCGTCATCTCTGGTAAGACCTCCGTAGTCGGTGGGTCCATGTATGAGTAGGACTGAGCTCGAGCGGGCCGACCTGGCCGCCGTCCAGGCGCTGGACCGGCTCGATGACACGTGCCTTTCCTTCGCCAACCACGGGGAAGATCCCAAGGGTTTCGCCCGGATGCTGGCCCGGATCGTGATCGAGTCCGACCGCCAGGGCCTGGACGAGATCCCCATCGAGCAGGCGCTCAGGGCGGGCGTGGCCGCCGAACGGTTGCGCGGCGAGGGGCTCGGGCTCGACATCCTGCTTGAGCTGTCGATGGCGGTCGTTTCCTCTGTCTCCCGCACGCTCCAGCGGGAGCGGATCAGCGATCTCGGCCGCGCCCTGGTGCTGGTGCTGACGCGCTCCTACCTCGACGCCGAGGTGGCCGCGCACCAGGAGCAGAAGCAGGAACTGAGAGCCCTCATCAGCATCTCGCGAGCGGTGAACCGGACCCTGGACCCGGTCCAGGTCGCCGAGGCGGGCCTTCGCGAGACGCTCCGAGCGATGCGCCTCGACGCAGGGGGGATATGGCTTTCCCAGGGGGCTGGCGATGCTCTCCTCCTCGTTAACACGGTGGGTTTGTCCGAGGCGATCAACGACCGCGTCCGGGGGGTCGACGTCCGGATGTTCGACGAGGTGCGGCAAGCCATCCGGTCCCACGCCGCGGTCCAGTTCAGCGTCGTGGTCGACGATCCTCTCCTCTCGGCTTACAAGAGCGCTCTCCTGGTGCCGTTGCGGGGGAGCCACGGCCAGGTCGGCCTGCTGGTCGTCGGGAGCCGCCGGGAACGGATCTTTGACGAGGCCGAGATCGGCTTCGTCAGCGCCATCTCCGACCACCTGGCGTCGGCGCTCGACCATGCTTTCGAGCATCGCCGGGAGGCCCACACCGACTACCTGACGGGCCTGGCCAACCGAAGCGAGTTCGAGACCTCGGTTCGGCGCGAGCTCGCCGGCGTGAACCGCCACGGCCGGCCGCTGTCGATGATGCTGATGGACCTCGACGAGCTGAAGAAGATCAACGACCGCTTCGGGCACCATGCCGGCGACGAGGCGATCCTCCTCGTCGCCCAGGTCATCCGGAAGGCGGTCCGGACCTCAGACATCTCCGCCCGGCTGGGCGGCGACGAGTTCGGAATCGCGATGCCCGACGCGGATCTCGGTCATGCCGGCGAGGTGGTTACCCGCGTCGAGGTCGCGCTCCGCGAGCAGAACCTCTCCGGCGCCACCCCGCACAACCTGGAGCTGAGCTTCGGGCTTGCCGAATGGCAGCCGGGCCAGGAGTACGCCGAGCTCTTCGAGGTCGCCGACCGGAACCTGTACCGGGACAAGCGCCGGCACATGGCGCGTCGCGCCCGGCAGATCGCGCTGGATGGGAAACTCGAGGCATCGAATACGCCCTCCCCCTCGACTTCTTCGCCCGCGACACCCTCTCGGTAGCCAGGGAGCTCATCGGCAAAGTCCTCGTTCGCCGGATCGGCGGCCGGCGCCTCAGCGGACGTCTCGTCGAGGTGGAGGCATACCTGGGCCCGGACGACCTGGCGGCCCATTCCGCGCGTGGACTTACCGCGCGAACCTCGATCATGTACGGCCCACCCGGGCACGCCTACGTCTACTTGATCTACGGGATGTGGAACTGCCTCAACTTCGTCACGCGGCCCGAGGGCGAGCCACACGCAATCCTGGTGCGGGCCCTGGAACCAGGAGCGGGAGTTGGCCGCTGCAGCGGTCCCGGCTTGGTCTGCCGCTCGCTGGAGATCGATCGGGGCCTCAACGGAGTCGCGCTGGTGCCGCCCGACCTGTACCTGGTCGACGACGGCCTCAAGGCACCCGCGGTGACCCAGGCGCCCCGGATCGGGGTCGACTACGCAGGTGACTGGAAGGACCGGCCGTGGCGGTTCTGCGCCGCTGAATCCCCGCACCTCTCGAAGCCGGTGCCGGTCTAAAGGGCCGTCCTATCCGCCCCCAGGGCGAATTGCTGCGGCCCGCGCCTCGTAGAGCGCGGTGTCGGCGCGGGCGACCAGGGTCTCCGGCGAGTCACCCTCGCGCAGCTCGGCCAGGCCGACGCTGAAGCTTCGCTCGCGGCCGCCCTCGGCGAAGGCCTCGGCGACCGCTGCGAAGATCGGTGCGGCGCCTTCCAGGTTGGCGCCGGGGAGGATGCAGACGAACTCGTCGCCGCCGTAGCGGAAGACGATGTCGTGGGCGCGGAGCCGCTTCGTCATCGCCGCCGTGAGATCGGTCAGCAGGCGGTCGCCCTCGGCGTGGCCCATGGTGTCGTTGAACCGCTTGAGGCCATTGACATCGATGAAGGCGACAACCAACCGCTCATCGGGCGAGCGAAAGGCGCGGCGGAGCTCGCGGGTCAGGATCATCATCCCGTGGCCGCGCCGGTAGACCCCCGTAAGCTCGTCGACAGCTGCTTCCTCCTCGAGCTGGCGGAGGCGGTCGATGGTCAGGTTCAGGTTGGCGAGGGCACGGGTCGCCGTGTCGGCGTCGAGAGAGCCAAGGAGCCGGGGATCGATCCCCAGGCGTGCGGCGAGGGCGTCGCGTACCGAGCGCGCCGTGTGATCACGGCGCTCTTCACCGCGCAGCTGCGTCTCGCCGATCGCGCGGACGAGATCCGAGTCGTTCGGAAGACCCTGCACTTCGGAACTATTACCCCCAACTCCCCCGGCGCGAAACGATGTCCCGGACCGTCGCGTAAGTAAACGCGACGCCGGGGCGCGCGTCAAGAACTGGTTAAGTCTTCAGGGGGTAGGTCGCGCGGCGGCTTGGCCGAGCATGGGCGGCAGGAGACGTTCCCCTCTTCAGAGAGGCGGCCAGGTGGCGCGTCGAGGCTCGGTTCGTTCGAGGACCTCCCAGTCCGCACGCGGCGGGCTGAAGATGTCGAGCGCCACGGTCCCCTCGGGGCCGGCCACCGCCGAGTGCCGCACACCGCCCGGGATGACGTAGGTGTCCCCCGGCTTGAGCTCCCGCGTCTCGCCACCGATGGTGAACCTGAAGGTGCCCTGGAGGATGAAGCCGAGCTGCTCGTTGGGGTGGCTGTGCTCCGCCACTGTTACGTTCGGCTCGAGGTCCACCAGCGCGAAGGAGACGCTCTCACCGCGCACTGCGTGGGCGAGGACGCCAGGCCAGATCTTGTAGGGCCGGACGCTCTCGAAGCTGTCGTAAGTCTTCGACGCTGTCGCCATCTCGGAGCCTCCCCTTCAGTCGATCTTGCGGTCGATTATCGTCGCCGTGCCGAGGCCGCCCCCGCAGCACATCGTCTCAAGGCCGTAGCGGAGATCTCGCCGCTCGAGCTCATGGAGCAGGTGGTTCATGAGCCGAGCTCCCGACGCACCGAGCGGGTGGCCGATCGCGATCGCCCCTCCGTTGACGTTCAGCTTCTCGGGATCGGCTCCAGTCTCTTTCAGCCAGGCGAGGGGAACCGATGCGAAGGCCTCGTTCACCTCGAAAAGGTCGATGTCCTTGAGCTCCAGGCCGGCCTGCTTGAGCACGGCACGGGTGCCGGGGATGGGGCCTTCGAGCATCAGGACGGGGTCGCAGCCGACAACCTTCTGGGCGATGATCCGCGCCCTCGGCTTGAGGCCGAGCTCGAGCGCCCTCTCCTTCGACATCAACAGCACCGCGGCGGCGCCGTCGGTGATCTGGCTCGAGTTGGCGGCGGTGATCGAGTGCTCGGGATTGAAGGCGGGCTGGAGCTGGGAGACCTTCTCGTAGGAGGCGTCAGGGCGGATGCCCTCGTCGCGGTCCATGACCTCGGTGGTCCCGTTGCTGATCTCGATCGGCATTATCTGGGAGCGCAGGTAGCCCTTCTCGGTGGCTGCCGCGGCAAGGTGGTGGCTACGCACGCTGAACTCGTCCATCGCCTTTCGCTCGATGCCGTACTTGCGGGCGACCAGCTCGGCCGAGATGCCCTGCGGCACCATCTCGTAATGCTCCAGCAGCTCGGGCGGGAAGGGCGTCCCCGGACCCTGCATGACGGTGGATCCCATCGGGACCCTGGTCATCGATTCGACGCCGCCGGCGATGGTGATGTCCGCGATCCCGCTCTGGATCAGGTTGGCCGCGAAATGGATCGCCTGCTGGCTGGAGCCGCACTGCCGGTCCACGGTGGTGGCCGGGGTCTCGATCGGGAAGCCCGCCGCCAGCCAGGCGTTGCGGCCGATGTTCAGCCCCTGCTCGCCGGTCTGCATGACGCAGCCGAAGACCACGTCTTCGACCTGCGCCGGCTCGACGCCGGCACGCGCCATCAGCTCCTTCAGAACCATGGATCCGAGGACGACCGGGTGGTGCTCGCGGAGCTTGCCGTTACGCCGGCCCATTGGGGTCCTGACCGCCTCGACGATGACCGCCTCACGCATCGAACCTGCCTCCAGAGCCGCCACGCTTACATTTCCCCCGGGACCGGTGAAAAGGTTGCCTGGCGGCGAACAGCATTTCGGCCTTGACCCGTTCGTTTGCCGCCCCTTAACCTGCGGTTCGCCCCACCCGGCTGAGTACGGTAAACCTGAGGATACCGAACGTCGAGTAGGTGGAAGTCCCGGTCCACGAGGCCGGCGGTGGAAGCCGAAAAACGCATAGGGAACTTCAGGGTAAACAGGAAGGTCGAGTGGGGCAGATCCCTCTTCGAGGGGTCCTATGGCTGGGCCTCGGGCCCTCCGAGGCCAGCTGCGGCGGGTCTTCACCTGATCGCCGGCCAACCGCCCGTCTGCGCCACGTGCGTTCTCCGGTCGGTCCTAGGGGCCAGGTGGACGTAGGCCGCGGTCCAGCAGCCTGGGCAGAGA
>JALZAP010000055.1 GCA_030948245.1 Candidatus Dormiibacterota bacterium
GGCTTCTACGACGGCTTCGGCCCGCCCGCCGACACCTGTCGCGGGGTCAGGGCTCCCGACGGCAACACGACCAACGGCCAGTAGTGAGCCATTAATCCTTGACCTGAACTCGAAGTTGCGATCGATTCGCGATAGCTGTTAGCGTCGATGGGTGGGGAACGCACTCTTAAGACTGAGCCGGAGCTTCGACCCCCGCGAGCGCCGGCGACTCGGCGCCTTCCTGGGCGGAGTCGTCCTCCTTCACCTGGTCGGCTGGGGAACCCTGCTCCTCTACGGCGTCTCCCACCCGGCCCTCCTGGCCCTCGGCGGGGTTGCCTACACCTTCGGCCTCCGGCACGCCTTCGACGCCGACCACATCAGCGCGATCGACAACACGACCCGCAAGCTGCTCCAGGAGAAGCACAGGCCGATGGGCGTCGGCTTCTTCTTCAGCCTCGGCCATTCGACCGTCGTCCTGCTCATCGCGGCAGCCCTCGGCCTCGCGGTGAGGAGCATCGTCGAGGGCGTCCACAGCGGCCAGCTGAAGGGCTACGGCAGCATCGTCGGAACGGGAGTATCGGGCCTCTTCCTGCTCCTGATCGGGATCGTCAACCTGGTGATCCTGCTCGACATCATCCGCGTCTACCGGAAGATGCGGACCGGAAGCTACGATCGGGGCAGCCTCTCCCACGAGCTGGTCGCCGGCGGGTTCATGACCCGCATCTTCGGGCGGCTCTTCAAGCTGATCCGCCACAGCTGGCAGATGTATCCGGTCGGCTTCCTCTTCGGGCTCGGCTTCGACACCGCATCCGAGGTCGCCTTCCTCGCCATTAGCGCGGGGGCAGCCGCCCAGGGCCTGCCTTTCCTCGCCGTCCTCAGCCTCCCGATCATCTTCGCGGCCGGCATGTCGGGGATGGACACTCTCGACGGCGCGTTCATGGCCAAGGCCTACTCCTGGGCCTTCAGCAACCCGGTCCGGAAGGTCTTCTACAACCTGACGGTGACCGGCCTGAGCGTCTTCGTTGCGCTCTTCGTCGGCCTGGTCGAAGTGGCCCAGATCCTGATCCAGGTCCTCGACCTGCGCGGTGCTCCTTTCAGCGCGGTGGCACGCCTCGACCTCGGCTCGATGGGCCTCTTCATCGTCGGCGCCTTCCTCGTCACCTGGGTGGTCGCCTTCGCGGTCTATAAGCTGCGCCGGGTCGAAGAGCGCTGGAGCGCCCTCGTCGACGGACGCCCGGAGCTCGGCTAGAGCCAGCCCTTCGCTTCGGCGATCCGGGCCGCCTCGACCCGGTTCCGCGCGTTCAGCTTCTGGATCGCGACGCTCAGGTGGTTGCGGACCGTCCCCTCCGACAGGTGTAAGCCGCGTGCGACGTCGGCCAGCCCCGCGCCTCCGCCGGCCGCAACCAGCACCTCGCGCTCCCGCTCAGAGAGCGGGCTGCCGCCCTCGCTCAGGGCACTCGCCGCGAGTCCCGGGTCGACGACCTTCTCGCCCGCCATAGCCCGCCGGATGGCGACCGCCAGCTCCTGCGCCGGCGCGTCCTTCATCAGGAAACCGGCGGCTCCCGCCTCCATGGCGCGGCGCAGATAACCGGGCCTCCCGAATGTCGTGAGGATCAGCACCCGGCAGACGGGCAGCTCGCGATGCAGCGCAGCCGCCGCGGCGAGGCCATCCCGCCCCGGCATCTCGATGTCGAGCAGGGCGACGTCGGGCCGCAGCTCGCGGGCCAGGCCGAGGACCAGATCGCCGCGCGCAACCTCGGCGACAACCTCCATGTCGGCCTCCAGGTCGAGGAGGGCCGCGAGAGCGCCGCGGACCATCGCCTGGTCCTCGGCCAGCAGGATCCGGATCACCCGGCGGGGACCGTCACCCGCAGCCTGAATCCCTCGTGCGGCAGGGGACCCGCCTCGAGCGCGCCGCCGATGACGGCTGCCCGTTCGGCGACGCCCCGGAGGCCGCTGCCCCGGCTCGGCTTACCGCCCTTCCCGTCGTCGACCACGTCGAGAACGATCTTCCCGTTTTCCCGCTCGACCCGGATCGAGCAGCGCCGGGCTTGGCTGTGCCGGATCACGTTGGTGACGCCCTCGCGCACCGCCCAGGCCAGGACGGCCTCGGTCTCGGGCGTTATCGCGCCGCCCTGCTGGAGGCGGTGGTAGTCGATACCGGCTGCCTCGAAGGCGGCGGCGGCGCCACCCAGCTCGGTCGCCAGGCTCGCCTTCCGGTAGCCGGCCACCGCCTCGCGGACCTCGCGCAGGGCGCCCCTCGCCACCGCCTCGATCTCGCGCGCCTCCCGCTCGACGCGGGCCGGGGAGCCTTCGGGTAGCAGGCGGGTGAGCAGCTCGCTCTTGAGGACGATAACCGAGAGGCTGTGGCCGAGCAGGTCGTGGATGTCGCGCGCGAAGCGGAGGCGCTCCTCGCTCACCGCCAGGCGCGCCAGCTCCTCGCGTGCCGAGCGCAGCTCACCGACGGTGTGCGCGAGCCAGACCACGCCGACGATGCTCAGGCCGAGCAGGACCGTCTCGACGACGATGACGATCGTGTAGGCGGCCGGGGCCCCGAGTAGGGTCATCAGGATCGCCAGGACCACCGCCGTCGCGGCGATGGTCGGCAGCGCGAGCCGCGGCCTCAGGCAGCCCGCGACGGTCGCGCAATAGAGGATCCCGGTGAGCCAAGCGGCGCCATAGAAGCCGCCGGCGGTGCCGCCGGCGACGAAACCGAGGGCGATCGAGAGCAGGAGCAGCGAGGCGATCGTCACCCAGACGGCCGGCGTGCCGCCGTTGATGCCACGCAGGTAGAACCAGACATAGACGGCCATGAAGCCGACGACGCCCTCGGTGAGCCCCGCCGTCGCGAAGCCGGGCAGGTGGAGCTCGCTGGCGCCGGCGAGCGAGTAGGGGATTATGAACAGCCAGGCGATCGCGAAGCCTCGGCCGATGATGCCGGCGCGGCTCTCCCAGGTCTGTGACCGCCACCAATTGACCATCCGCGTAACGAGAGTAGACCGGCTGTCGTAATCCGAACAGTTACCGCGGTCGCGACTACCGGGTGACGGTTGTCACCACAAAGTCCTGACCGCCTCTACTTCTCGCCGACATGACTGGGCCCTAGGGTGGACGCGGGCACCAAACCTGATCGCTTAATCGAAAGGCCACTGAAGCCTTAATGAAAGTACAAGGAGCGTAGAGCCAAGCAATGATCGAGATCCTTCGCAACCTGAGCCGGCGCAAGCTGCGCAACGGCCTGACCATCCTCGGCATCGTCATCGGCGTGCTGGCGCTGACGACGATGGGGTCCCTGGCGGAGAAGTCCAACAGCCTCATCGACGGCGGCGTCCGCTTCTTCAGCGACCACGTGACCGTCAGCGCGGCTGCCAACGGCGGCTTCGGCGGCATCCTCAACACCGACAAGGTGAAGGATCTCCAAAACGTCGCCGGCGTCCAGGCCGCATGCGCCACCACCGGCGGCCCGGTCAAGACCGATACCGACTTCAACGTCTCGTTCGGTCCCGGTGACCAGCTGGTCGCCGAGCAGCCGGGCTGCAGCCAGTACTCCAACTTCAAGCTGACCTATGCGTCCGGCCACGAGCTGGAGGCCAGCGGCACAGGCCAGGTGGTCCTCGGCTCCGACATCACCAAGGAGTTCAAGAAGAAGGTCGGCGACACGATCCAGCTGCCCATCCCGCCCAAGAAGTTCAACCCCGACTACGTCGGCCACCAGTTCACGGTCGTCGGGATCCTCGACAAGACCGGCACGGCGCCCGATTCATTTGCGATGGTCAGCTTCAAGGACGGCCAGACCCTCTTCGGTGACGCCCTTCCAGCGGCGCTCAAGGGTCACGTCGACCCGACCACGCTGGCGACCGGCATCGACGTCTACGCCAAGCCCGGCACCGACCTGGACAAGCTCGCCAACACGATCAATGACAAGGTCGCGGGCGTGAAGGCGATCCCGCCCTCGACGCTCGTCAACGCCTTCAAGGCGGCGTCGCTGATCCTGACCGCGATAACAACTGGTTCGGCGCTGCTGGCGCTCGTCATCGGCGGCCTCTCGGTGATCAACACGATGCTGATGGCGGTCAGCGAACGGGTCCGTGAGATCGGCCTCAAGAAGGCGGTCGGCGCCCGAACGATTCATATCGCGCGTGAGTTCATATCCGAGGCCGCCGTGATCGGGGCGATCGGGGGGCTCATCGGCCTCGGCCTCGGCTGGGCATTGACAACAGTGGTCAACTACGCCCTGGTGAGTGGCAACCAGGCCGAGCTCTTCGACCTGAGCGCGCGGCTCGTCATTCTCTCGATCGCATTCGCCGTCGGCCTCGGAACCATGGCCGGCCTGATCCCCGCGCTGCGCGCTTCGCAGCTCGATCCCGTGACCGCGCTGCGGCACCAGTAGGAGATATTTCAGAAATGGCTGCCATCGAACTGATCGACCTGACCAAGCACTACAAGCAGGGCAAGAACGTCGTGAAGGCGCTCGACGGCGTCAGCCTGAGCATCCAGAGCGGCGAGTTCGTCGCCGTGGTGGGCCGCTCCGGCAGCGGCAAGACGACGATGCTCGACCTGCTCGGCCTGCTGCTCCGGCCGACCGCCGGCCGGATCCTCATCGACGGCGTCGACACCGGCACCCTCAAGGACAGTGCGCGGGCCACCATGCGGGGGGAGCGGATCGGCTTCATCTTCCAGGAGTTCAACCTACTGCCGACCCTCAACGCGATCGAGAACGTGATGCTGCCGCTCCGCTACCGGCGCGGCAGGGACCCCGAGGGCAGGGCGCGAGCCCTGCGCCTCCTGCAAGAGGTCGACCTCGCCGACCGCGTCGACCACAAGCCGGCCGAGCTCTCCGGTGGCCAGGCGCAGCGGGTTGCCATCGCGCGCTCGCTCATCAACAACCCGGCCCTCGTCCTCGGCGACGAGCCGACCGGCGAGGTGGACAGCGAGACGTCCACCCAGCTCATCGACCTGATGCGGCGGATGAACCGCGAGCGAGGCGTCACCTTCGTCATCGTCACCCACGACATGGAGATCGCCCACCGGACGGACCGGATCATCCGTCTCAAGGACGGCAAGGTGCTCTCCGACGACAGGATCACCGCGACCAACGGATCAGTCCAGGGGACCCCGGTCCCGGCTTAGCCATTAGACGCCGGCGGCGCCGGTCAGCTCGCCCAGCCCTGCGGCCACCTCCCCACACTGTGGGGAGGCAACGGCCTGACCGTGCGCTAACCTTCGGGCGAGCCGGTGCCGTCGGTATCGAGCGGGACGCGCAGAGCGTCGAGAACGCGGGGGACCATGCAGTAAAGCCCGCCGGTGAGCGCCAGCTCGACCCGTTCCGAAGCATCGAAGTGGCGGGCGAGCTCGGCGTTCACGGCATCCGGCACGGCCCCTTCGACCATCGCCTCCATGAACGCCAGCGCGGCTCGCTCCTGGGGCGCGAACAGCGCGGTCTCGCGCCATCGGTCGAGCGCCTCCAGCTCCTCCTCGCTGACGCCACAACGCAGCGCCATCACGCGGTGATGGGCCAGCTCGTAGTCGCAGCGCATGAGCGATGCGCCGCGCACGATCATCAGCTCCCGGAGCCGGCGCGCGGTGACCGGCTTCTGGCGGACCGACCAGGCGAACTCGATCCAGGCAGCGAGCTGGTCGGGGTTGTTGGCGAGCGCCCGGTAGAGGTTGACCGGCTTTCCGCCCAGCTCGGCCAGGCGCGCTTCGATGGCGGGGGGAATTTCGACCAGCGGCATCGTCATACGGGTACTTTGCGGATCGTCCAGAAGTCCGCCGCGAGCATCGGGTCGGTCAGGTACTGGAAGGGCATCGTGAAATACCCGGCCATGCCCCAGCCCGAACCCCAGGAGTTGCGGACGATGAAGCGGCCGGCCGGTTGGTCATAGCCAACCGCGACCACGGCGTGGCCGCCGACCAGCCGCTCGCTCGGATGGGGCAGCTGGACCACGCCGGTAGTCGCCACGGCGGCGGTCTCGAAACTCTCGTAGACGGAGAAGCCGAAGACGAAGGGATAGCCGCTGGCCAGGCAAGTCAGCAGCGGAACCGTCGCGGGCGTCAGCCGCAAATACTCGCTGACACGTTCCCTGAGCGCATCGCGATAGCAGTTGGCGGCGGGCCTGGTCGCGAAGGCGGGGATGTCGTACGGCCACTCGGCCTCGGGGCAAAACCCGTCGCGAACGACGGTCTTGATCCCGTCCCGGATCTGGGCGCCGGAGTCGCTCCCCGTCGAGCCCTCGAGGACGCGTTCGTTGTAGTAGATGAAAAGCCGGGAGGGCATGACCGGTGCTCGCGATCCCTCTTTGCTCTCCAGCCACTGGAGCGCCCCGGCGATCGCATTGGCGGTGCAGGAGCCGAGCGCGCCCTGGTCATAGGGCGGCGGGAACTGGGCCCGGAGGTCGACGTGCGGGGGGAGCGCGGCGCTGATCTGGGGCGGAGGAGCGTAGAGCAGGTCCCGCTGATCGGGTATGTCGCGGACCCAGCCGTAATGAGCAAGCTGCACAGCCGCCGAAATGTCTCAAGATTCGGCTGTGAGCGCAATGGCCGGCAGGCGGCCCGAGGTGCGCGTCCTCCGCGCTCCCGAGCTGGGCAACTCGAGCTTCCTGGTGGCCGACCCGGAGGCCGGGGAGGCGATCGTCATCGATCCAACCCGCGACATCGAGCGCTACCTGGTCGCCGCCGAGGACCTCCGCCTGACGATCCGGCACGCCCTTGACACCCATCTCCACAACGATTTCGCCAGTGGCTGCAGGGAGCTCGCCGCCGAGGTCGGCGCGGCCATCGAGCCGCCGGGGGAGGGCTCCGAGCTGGCCGTCGGCGGCTTCCAGGTGCGCGCGCTGCGCACGCCCGGCCATACCCCGACCCACCTCAGCTACCTGGTCAGCAGTGGGAATCGGCCGCTGGCTCTCTTTTCGGGGGGTGCTCTGATGGTGGGCGCCATCGCCCGGACCGACCTCTTCGGCCCGCACCTCGCCGTGCACCTCGCGCTGGAAGCCTTCCGCACCCTGAAGGTGCGCCTCCGTGGGCTGCCCGACGACGTCGCCGTCTATCCGACCCACGGCGGCGGATCCTTCTGCGGCGCGAGCAGCAGCACGGAGACTGAGACCACGCTCGGCCGGGAGCGGCACACCAATCCCTTCCTGACAACCGACGAGCTGATGCCTTTCCTGGCCCGGGCACTTCACCAGGCGCGCTATCCGACCTACTACCGCGAGATGGCCGAGCTCAACCTGGCGGGACTGCCGCTGCTCGGCCGGAGTCTGCCACCGCTGCCAGGGCTGAAGCCCTTCCAGGTCGAGACCCTGGCCCGCGAGCGGGGCGCCGCGGTGGTCGACCTTCGATCCGCCCGCGACTACGACCGGGCTCATCTCCCGGGCAGCTTCAGCGTCGGTATCGACGGCCCCTTCAGCGCCTGGGTGGGTTGGGTCGTCGAGCGGACCCGCCCGCTGGTCCTGGTGGGCGGCTCGCCCGCCCAGCAGCTCAAGGCGCAACGCCAGCTGCTCCGGATCGGCTATGACCGGATCGTCGGCGTGCTCGAGGGAGGCGTGGACACGTGGCGCGAGGCGGGACTGCCGGTCAGCAGCTTTGAGACCGCCGAGATCGAGGACCTCGCCACCTGGATCCTCAGCGCCGAACCGATGACCGTCATCGACACCCGGGACGAGAGCGAGTGGAGTCACGGTCACGTTCCCGGAGCGGTCCATCTCTACGTTCCCGACGTGGCTCTCCACGCCGGCGAGATTCCCCGTGACGCACCGGTCGCCGTCCACTGCGCCTCCGGCTACCGGGCCGCGATCGCCGCCAGCATCCTCGAGCAGGCCGGCTTCGAGAGGATCATCCACGTCGCCGGGCCATGGTCCGACTGGGATCGGCTCCACCTCGCAACGGACGCTCCGGGGTGACGCAGGTGATCCTTGACGAGACGGCTCGTATCAGATAGTTTCAGAAGGTGGCCGAGGATGCGGTCGCCATCGCGGGGGTCAGCAAGAGCTTCGGCAGCCTGAAGGCGCTCGACGACATCTCGCTCCAGGTCAAGACGGGCGAGGTCTACGGGTTGTTGGGGCCCAACGGCTCGGGCAAGACGACCCTGATCCGAATGATCGTCGGCCTGCTCCTTCCCGACTCCGGCTCGGTCCAGGTGCTCGGCACCCGGATGCCGAACGTTGCGGTCCTCGCCCGGGTCGGTTACATGACGCAGCAGGCGGCGCTCTACCCCGACCTGTCGGTGGAGGAGAACGTGCTCTTCTTCGCTGCCATCAACAACGCCGAGGAGCAGGTCGAGGAAGCCCTCCGCTTCGTCGAGCTCTGGGACCGGCGCGGCAGCGTCATCACCGAGCTGTCGGGCGGCATGCGGCAGCGCTGCTCGCTGGCCTGCGCCATCGTCCACGGACCCCGCCTCCTGCTCCTCGACGAGCCGACGGTGGGCCTCGATCCACAGCTCCGGATCCAGTTCTGGGAGGGCTTCCGGGTGATGACGAGGAGCGGTATCGCGATCGTCGTCTCCAGCCACGTGATGGACGAGGCCGAGCGCTGCGACCGCCTCGGCCTGGTTCGCGACGGCAAGCTGCTGGCCGAAGGCACGGCGGCGAGCCTGCGGGCACAGACAGGGCAGGCCACGCTCGAAGATGCTTTCCTGGCCCTGGCCGGGGTCGTGGTAACGGAGGTGCGCACATGAATCCTGCCCATATTGCCGCGCTGGCGACCCGAATCGTCCAGCAGATCCGTCGCGACCGGCGCACCATGGCCC